>JAPHUU010000230.1 GCA_026193555.1 Rhodanobacter sp. | reverse complement strand
GCTGCGACTGGTTGGCGAACTGCACGATCAGGATGCCGTGCTTGCTGATCAGCCCCATCAGGGTCACCAGGCCGACCTCGGTGTAGATGTTGAGGCTGGTGAACAGGTTGACGAAGATCAGCGCGCCGAACAGCGCCAGCGGCACCGAGACCAGGATCACCACCGGATCGCGCAGGCTGTTGAACTGCGCGGCCAGCGCCAGGAACACGATGATCACCGCGAACAGCAAGGTGGTGGCGAAGCCGCCGGACTCCCGCTCGAACTGGCGCGACTGGCCGGCGTAGTCCACCGAGTAGCCGGTCGGCGCCACCTGGTGCACCAGATCGCGCAGATAGGTCAGCGCCTCGCCCTGTGACAGACCGGACACGCCGGAAATCGTCGCCGAGTTCAATTGCTGGAAACGGTTAAGCGAACGCGGCACCACCTGGTTGGTAATCTTCGCCACCGTGGATGCCTGGATCAACGATCCGTTCGGCGCGCGAATGTAGTAGTCGAGCACCTGATCGGGGTTGAGCCGGTCGGCCTGCAGCACCTGCGGAATCACCCGGTACGAGCGCCCCGAGATCGAGAAGTAGTTGACGTAGCCGCCGCCCAGCGCGGCGCCCAGCGCGGCACCGACATCCTGCTGGGTCAGCCCCAGCGTGGTGATCATGTCGCGGTCGAGGGTCACCGTGCTCTGTGGCTTGTCGACCTTCAGGTCGGAGTCGACGAAGTAGAACTTGCCGCTGGCCTGGGCCTTCTGCAGCACCTCGCTGGCGACCTCGTTGAGGTTCTGGAACGGCTCGGTGGTGGTGATCACCACCTGGATCGGCAGCCCCGACGCGCCCGGCAACGGCGGAAACTGGAACGCCGCCACGCGCGCGCCGGCGATCCCGTTCCACTTCTGCTGCAGCACCTGCTGCAGTTCGTTGGCGCTGCGGTGGCGCTGGCCCCACGGCTTGAACAGCACGCCGCCGATGCCCTGGTTGACGGTCGGCACGCCGGTGAGCTGGAACATCTGCTTGTATTCCGGCAACTGCCTGGACAGCTCGAACATCTGTGTCGCGTAGACGTTCATCTGCTGCGCCGTCGCGTTCGGTGCGCCGACGATCTGACCGACCACGACACCCTGGTCTTCTTGCGGTGCCAGTTCGGACTTCGCGGTCAGGCCCAGCGCGATGGTGGCCAGCAACAACAGCCCGGCCATCACGATGACCACCGACCAGGTCGACAACGTGTTGTGCAACACGCGCTGATAGCTGCGGTGCACGCGATCGAACTGGCGGTCGATGAATTGCACGAAGCGTCCGCTTTCCTGTTCGCTGCGGAAAAACTTCGCGCACATCATCGGCGACAGAGTCAGCGCGATCACCGCCGACACGGTCACCGCGCCGGCCAGGGTGAACGCGAATTCGCTGAACAGTGCACCGGTCAGCCCCTTCTGGAAGCCGATCGGCACATACACCGCAATCAGCACCACGGTCATCGCCAGGATCGGACCGCCCAGCTCGCGTGCGGCCAGCAGCGCCGCCTGCAGCGGGGTCTTGCCCTCATCCTTCATGTGCCGGTCGACGTTTTCGACCACGATGATCGCGTCATCCACCACCAGACCGATCGCCAGCACCAGCGCCAGCAGGGTCAGCAGGTTGATCGAGTAGCCCAGCGCCAGCATCACGAAAAAGGTGCCGATCAGCGACAGCGGTATCGCGATCACGGGGATGATCACCGCGCGCAGGCTGCCCAGGAACAGGAAGATCACCAGGGTGACGATCAGCAGCGCCTCGGCCAGCGTCTTGACCACCTCGTCGATCGAGCTGTTCACGAATTCCGTGCCGTCGTAGACGATCTTCCCGGTCAGTCCGCTCGGCAGCTGGCTGCTGATGTCGGGAAACGCATCGCGCACGCGTTTGGCGACGTCGAGCACGTTCGCGTCGGGCGCGACCTTGATGCCGATGAATACCGAGCGCTTGCCGCTGAAGGCCACGTTGAAGTCGTAGTTTTCCGAGCCCAGCGTGACGTTGGCCACGTCCTCGAGGCGCACGATCGCACCGTTGGCCTGCTTGACCGCCAGCTGCTTGAACTCGTCGACCGAGTGCAGGTTGCTGTCGGCGGTCAGGTCCACCGTCACCGCCTGGCCCTTGCTCGAACCGACTGCGGCCAGATAGTTGTTCGCCGACAGCGCGCTGTGGACATCGGTGGCGGTAATGCCGTGCGCGGCCATCCTTGCCGGGTCCAGCCAGGCACGCAGCGCGAAATGGCGCGCGCCAAGCAGTTCGGCCGTCTGCACCCCCTCGATCGAATCGAGCTTGGGCTTGACCACCCGCGCCAGGTAATCGGTGATGTTGTTGGTCGGCAGCACATCGCTGTAGAAGCCCATGTACATCGCGTCGATCGTCTGCCCGGTCTGCACGTTGAGCACCGGCTGCTGGGCCTGTGGCGGCAGCTGGTTCTTCACCGAGTTGACCTGGGTGGTGATCTCGGTCAGCGCGCGGTTGGCGTCGTAGTTCAGGCGCAGGGTGGCGGTGATGGTCGACACGCCCTGCACGCTGCTCGAAGACAGATAGTCGATGCCCTGCGCCTGCGAGATCGCCTGCTCCAGCGGTTGGGTCACGAAGCCGGCCATGGTCTGCGCATCGGCGCCGTAGTAGGCGGTGCTGACGGTGACGGTGGCGTTCTCGGTCTTCGGGTACTGGCGCACGGTGAGGCTGGTCACTGCGCGCAGGCCCAGCACCAGGATCAGCAGGCTGACGACGATCGCCAGCACCGGCTTGTTGATGAACAGGTCGGTGAATTTCATGGCGTGGGCTCAATGCTCCTGCGGCGCAGGATGCGCGCTGTCGGCCGGCTGCACGCTGTTGTCGATCGCGATTGGTGCGCCGTTCTTCAGCTTGATCTGGCCACTGGTCACCACCACCGTACCCGCCGTGATGCCCTTGAGAATCGTGACCTGGTCGCCGCGCGTGTCGCCAAGGGTGACGAAGGTCTGCTGCACGGTGGGCGGCAGTGGCGCACCCTTGTCGTCCTTGCCCGTGGACGGCTGCACCACGTACACGGTGTCGCCGTAGGGGTTATAGACGATGGCCGCCTGCGGCAGGGTCAGCCGGCGCTGCGGGCTGCCGACGTCGACGCTGAGCTTGGCGAACATGCCCGGGCTCAGCGCCTTGTCGTGGTTGGGCACGGTGGCCTCGACCTGCACGTTGCGGGTGCCGGTGTCCACCTTGGGGCTGATCGCGCTGAGCCTGCCGGCGAAGCGGCGGCCGGCATAGGCGTCCAGCATCAGGTGCACGGCCTGCCCCACGCGCAGGCGGCCCAGCTCGCTCTGCGGCACGTGGAAATCCGCAAACAGCGGATCGAGTTGCTGCAGGGTCACCACCGCAGTGCCGGCACTGAGGTAGTCGCCGGGGCTGGTGGTGATGATGCCGACACGGCCGGCAAACGGCGCGCGCAGCTGCTTCTTGGACACCACCACCTTCTGCTGCGCCACGGCGGCTTGGCGCGACTTGAAGTCGGCGGTGGCCGCGTCGTACTCGGCCTTGCTGATCGCCTGCGCCGCCCACTGCTGGCGGGCCCGCTCGAAGGTGATCCTCGACAGCTGGGCGGCTGCCTCCCGTTGTTGCAGCTGCGCCACGTCATCGCCGTCGCGCAGTTGCAGCAGCAGCTGGCCCTGCCGCACGTCCTCGCCGGACTTCAGCTTGACCGCGGTGACCAGGCCGGCCACATCCATCGCCAGATCCGCACCGTTGGCCGCGCGCAGCGTGCCGACCGCGTTCAGCGACGGTTGCCACGCCTGCTCGCTGGCGATGGTGGTGCTGACCGTGAACGGCGCCGGCTTGGGCATGCTGTGGATCATCCGCATCACCAGCAGCACCTTGATGCCGGCAATCAGGGCGATCAGCAGCAGGACGCCGACGATCATCCAGATCATGCGCTTGGTGGTGCCGGGCTTTTGGTCGACGCGCGGGGGCATGCGCGAACTCCTTGGGTTATGGCGATCATCCACGATCGCGAAAAGTCAAAAAGCGGACATCCTGTCCGCACTCATGGATAGAGCTAAGGCTTCTGGCTGGCTACCGAGGTGTCACTGCGCCAGCCACCACCGAGGGCGGCGTACAGCGCGGCGGTATCGGACAGCCGCGCGGCGCGTGCCCGGATCAGTCCGATGCGCGCCTGCTGGTAGCTGCGTTCGGCGTCCAGCAAATTGAGGTAGCCGGTGGCGCCGAGCTGGTATTGCTGGCGGGTCAGCTTCAGCTGCTGCGATGCCGCGCTGTCGGCGTTGGCCTGCGCCGCCAGGCCCTGGGCATCAAACTGCAACGCCTGCAGCGCATCGGCGACGTTCTGGAAAGCGGTCAGCACGGTCTGTTGCCAGTCGGCCATCGCCTTGTCCAGCCCGGCCTGTGCGGCGCGCTTGCGGTGCAGCAGCGTGCCACCGTGGAACAGCGGCTGGGTCAAGCCCAGGCCCAGCGACCACGCGCTGGTGCCGGCCGAGAACAGGTCGCCGGCCTGCGGTGCGGAGGAGCCGAGGCTGCCGGACAGGCTGATCTGCGGCAGCATCGCCGCCGTCGCAACGCCGACCTGGGCCGACGCCGCGTGCAGCTGGGCGGAGGCCGCGCGAATGTCCGGTCGCTGTGCCACCAGCGCCGACGGCAGGCTGACCGGCAGGTCTTGCGGCAGATTGATCGCGTCGAGCGTCACCGGCTGCAGCTGCAATCGCGCCGGGGTCACGCCCAGATAGGTCGCCAGCTGATTCCGGGTCGCGGCGAGCTGTGCTCCCAGCGATGGCAACGTGGCCTCGGTGAGCGCGAGCTGCGAGCGCACCGCCAGCGTGTCGGACAG
>JAPHUU010000156.1 GCA_026193555.1 Rhodanobacter sp. | reverse complement strand
GCCGAGCAGGTGGCGATCATGCGAGACCAGCACCAGCGCGCCATCGAAGTCGGCCAGCGCCTCGCGCATGTCCAGGTCGAGATGGTTGGTCGGCTCGTCGAGCAGCAGCAGGTTCGGCTTGTCCCACGCAATCAGCGCCAGCGCCAGCCGCGCCCGTTCACCACCGGAGAAACCATCGACCGACTCGAATGCACGTTCGCCGGCAAAATTCCAGGTGCCGAGAAAAT
Organism: Rhodanobacter sp.; assembly: GCA_026193555.1. GTDB lineage: Bacteria > Pseudomonadota > Gammaproteobacteria > Xanthomonadales > Rhodanobacteraceae > Rhodanobacter. The sequence continues at coordinate 1,867 of JAPHUU010000156.1, read as the reverse complement.
CGCGCATGACCTGGGTGGCCACGCCCGGCGCCTTGTCCTGCAGATGGTCCAGCGCACTGGTGCCCTCGCGCAGGCTTTCCACCGTGTGCTGGGCGAAATAGCCGATCTTCAGATCCTTGTGCGCCTTGCGCTCGCCGCTGAACGGATCGAGCTCGCCCACCAGGGTCTTCACCAGGGTCGACTTGCCCGCGCCGTTCGGTCCCAGCAGGCCGACCCGTTCGCCTGCCTCAAGGCTGAAACGGACATCGGCAAGGACGATGTTCGCCACCTCGCCATCGTGCTCACGAGTGGAGGGATCGGCAAGATAGCCGGCCGTGATGTCTTCCAGTTGCAGCATTGAATCAGGCAGCCGCCCCGGCACCGGAAACTGGAAGCTGAAGGGCCGTTCGGCACGCACCGCCTCGGTGCCGACCATCTTCTCCAGTCGCTTCATCCGCGACTGCGCCTGCTTGGCCTTGCTGGCCTTGGCCTTGAAGCGATCGACGAAGGACTGCAGGTGCGCGCGCTCGGCCTGCGCCCGCTCGTGCGAGATCTGCTGCTGGCGCAACTGTTCGGCACGCAGGCGCTCGAACGCGCTGTAGTTGCCGGAGTACAGCTTCGCCTTGCCGTCGTTGAGATGCAGGGTGTGGGTGATCACGCCGTCGAGGAACTCGCGATCGTGCGAGATGATCAGCAAGGTGCCCTGATAGCGGCGCAGCCATTCTTCCAGCCACAGCACGGCATCAAGATCGAGATGGTTGGTCGGCTCGTCCAGCAGCAGCAGGTCGGAGGGGCACATCAGCGCCCGTGCCAGGTTCAGACGGCCACGCCAGCCGCCGGAGAATTCCCGCACCGCGCGTTCGTGCGTTTCCGGGGGGAATCCGAGACCATGCAGCAACCTGCCGGCGCGGGCACGGCCGTCGTAGCCATGCAGCTCCTCGATCCGCTGATGTGCCTTGGCCATCGCCTCCATGTCGCCGCGCTCGCCCGCCTCGGCCTCGGCCTGCAGTGCATCGGCCAGTTCCTCGTCGCCACCGAGCACATAGTCGATCGCCGCATCCGGCAGCGCCGGGGTTTCCTGCGCCACCGAGGCCAGCCGCAACTTGGCCGGCATGTCCAGTTCACCGGCATCGCTGTCCAGCTTGCCTTGCAAGGCGGCGAACAGGCTGGATTTGCCGCAGCCGTTGCGGCCGATCACGCCCAGCCGCCAACCGCTCTGGATCACCAGATCGATGTCGGAAAGCAGCAGTCGGGTACCGCGGCGCAAGGCAAAATGTCGAAAGGAAATCATCGCTGAATCAGGTGTCCGTATCGGGCAGACGTTCGCCCGCAGCCGCCCATGATAGCGGGCATCGCGCTATTCTTGGCGGACCGGCTGGCTGCGGCCTGCTGTTGCCGAATGCCGATCCGATCGCAATCAGCGCGAACCGGCATGGCGCCGCATGGGCTGTTCTGCTAAAAACAAAGCCGCTTAACGCCTTAGGGAGAGGGGAACCATGGTCAAGCTCACACACCGTTTGCCGATGATCGTCATGCTGGCGGCTGCCACCGCGCTGGCCGCCCCGCTGGCCGTGCAAGCGGCTTCGGCCCAGGGTGACAACCTGTTGATCAAGCGCGTGCAGCAGGAGAAGGGCATGAACCTGCCCACGCGCGGCATGACCATGACGCAGGTCGAAAAGCGCTACGGGGCGCCACAGCGCAAGCTGTCTCCACGTGGTGGCGATAGCAAGGCGCACCCGGTGATCAACCGCTGGGACTACGCGAGCTTCATCGTCTACTTCGAGCACAATCGGGTCATTCACGCCGTGCTCAACACACCCGCCGGCAACAATACCAACCCCGCCGCCGTCAACTGATTCACCCACTTCCCGAAAACGCGGCCTGTGGC
>JAPHUU010000356.1 GCA_026193555.1 Rhodanobacter sp. | reverse complement strand
GCGCGCTCACGCCGAAATTACCTTGCATTGCAGCAAGAAAAACTGCGTCCTTGCACCATGAATACGTATGCAGATATGCGTCGACGACGTTGACATCGACCTACCATGCAGGAGCTTTTGAATTTCATTCAGACGTCTGCCGCAAAACTGCACAACAGGCCGACGAGCGCAGCGACAATTTTCGTTCTGCTGGAGTTACCCATGCACCGTCGTCGTACCTTTGCCTCGATCATTCTGTGCGCGGCACTGCTGGCCACCGGGATGATGCCGAGCATGTCCGCACAAGCAACGGCCGTGGCAGCACCGGCAGGCGCAGCACGGCCACGGCCGGCGGCCTCCGGCGTCTACTACGAAATCTTCGTGCGCAGCTGGTATGACACCAACGGCGACGGCATCGGTGACCTCAACGGCGTCACCGCGAAACTCGACTACCTGAAGTCGCTGGGCATCAGCGGCATTTGGCTGATGCCGATCAATCCGTCACCGAGCTATCACGGTTACGACGTCACCGACTACTACGGCATCAATCCGCAGTACGGCACGCTGGCTGATTTCGATCGGCTGCTGGTCGAGGCACACAAGCGCGGGATCAAGGTGATCATGGATCTGGTGATCAATCACACCAGCGACCAGCACCCCTGGTTCAAGGCCGCGCGCGATCCGGCCAGCCCGTACCACGACTGGTACAGCTGGTCGGCGCCGAAGACCGATCTGCACGCCATCAGCGCCACCGGCGGTCCGGTCTGGCATGCGCTCGGCAGGCAGCACTACATCGGCATCTTCACCAACGAGATGCCCGACCTCGACTACGACACGCCGGCGGTGCGGCGGGAGATGGTGAAAGTCGGTCGGTACTGGCTGAAGCAGGGGGTCGACGGGTTTCGTCTGGATGCCGCCCAGCACATCTATTTCGACTACAAGGCCGACAGGGACAACCCGAAGATCCTGGCGAAGAATCTCGCCTGGTGGCGCGAGTTCCGCCGCGGCATGGATACGGTGGAACCCGATGCCTACATCGTGGGCGAGGTGACGCGGGACTCGGCGCAAGAGCTGGCGCCGTACTTCCGGCCGCTCAGCGCCGTATTCGATTTTCCGCTGGCGACGCGGATGATCGACAGCGTGCGGCAGGAGCGGGGCCGCGGGCTGGGCTCGCTGCTGGCGAAGACCGATGCGGTGCTTTTCGCCAGCTCCGGTCGCCACGGCGTCGATGCACCGTTCCTGTCCAATCACGACCAGGACCGGGTGATGAGCCAGCTCGATGGCAATTCCCGGCACATGCGGATGGCCGCTGCGATCCTGCTCACCCTGCCCGGCCATCCGTTCGTCTACTACGGCGAGGAGCTGGGCCTGCGCGGGGTCAAGCCCGACCCGGATTTGCGCGAAGCGATGCGCTGGCGGCGGACCACTGATGCACCCGGCGAAACGCACTGGAAGAAATTGAGCGCCAACCGGGGCCGCGACCTCTCGGTCGCGGCCCAAGAGGCCGATACCGACTCGCTGCTGCACTTCTACCGCACGCTGATCCGCTGGCGAAGCGGGATTCCGGCGCTGCGCGATGGGCGCATCCAGTTTCATCCGGTCGGCAATGACAGGCTGCTGGCCTACGAGCTCGATGACGCCGGCAGCCACGTGCTGGTAGTGCACAACTTGTCGGGAGCGCCACAGTCAGTCCGCCTTGATGACCATCGGCTGACGCGGTTCAAGGCCGTGCTGCGGCAAAGCCGGGCCGGCGTCGCGCTGGTGCGCGGACGACTGCAATTACCCCCCTACAGCACGGCGATCCTGCATTGATGCCCGCGCCAATCAAGGAGCTTGACCCGATGGACAAATCAGCGACGTTCAGCAGGCACGTCCTGTCCGCCACAGGCTTGGTGATCGGCCTGGCACTGGCCCCCTGCGCCGCGCTGAATGCCATGCCGGCTGCGGTGGCTGCTGCTGCCTCGCATGTCGTCGACCACGGCATCGACATCAATGCCGGAGCGGACACCGTTTCCGTGCGCTTCCTGGCGCCGGGCATCGTCCACGTCCACTTCCAACCCGATGGCCGCACCAGTGCGCCGTCCCTGGTGATCGACAACGCAACGCCCTTTCCGGCCTTCACCGCAGCCCGGGCCGAGGAGACCGCCAGCGGCGCCGACATGACCTCCAGTGAAGCCTCTGTGCATTGGGATCGAAACAGCGAGCGACTGCTGGTCGAGGATGCCGAGCACCGACGGCTGCTGGAGGCCGACATGAGCGCGCTGAAGCAGCGCCGGGTACTCCTGCAACACGCACCATCGGACGCGCTCTATGGCATCGGCGGCTACAACGCGACCGAGCGCGCCAGCGCGGGCCTCCTGCGCAGCGGCAAGCAGGTCGCCATGGCCGGCGAGCAGGGCCATGCCGGCGCGCCGCTCGTTTGGAGCACCTCCGGCTATGGCGTACTGGTCGACACCATCGGCGCCACCTTTGCGCTGAAGCCGACCAGCATCACGGTCACCGGCACCTCGCGCACTGACCTGGACTACTACATCCTGATTGGCTCGCCCGCGCAGATCTTCGCTGCGGTGGCCCGAATCAGCGGCCACTCGCAGCTGTTCCCGAAGTGGGCGATGGGCTTCACCAACAGCCAGTGGGGTATCGACCAGAAGGAGCTGTTGTCGATCATCGACACCTACCGCGCCAAGCACATTCCGATCGACAACTTCACGCTCGACTTCGACTGGAAGGCCTGGGGCGAAGACTGGGGTGAATTCCGCTGGAACACGGTGAAATTTCCCGATGGTCCCGACGGCAAACTGAAACAGGCGCTGGATGAGCGCGGCATCCACCTCACCGGCATCATGAAACCGCGCGTGCACGTGGACACGATCGAGGGTCGCTACGCCACCGCACACGACTTCTGGTCGGCGGCCAGCAAGGTCGCGCCGGATTACTTCTCCCACAAGCCGATCCGCGAGCTCGATTTTGACAAGCCCGCCGTGCGCTCATGGTTCTTCAACGACCACCTCAAGCACTCGTTCGACACCGGCATGATCGGCTGGTGGAACGACGAGGCCGACGACATCGGCAGCGACACCCAGTTCATCAACATGGAACGCGCGCTGTATGACGGGCAACGCGCCTATTCGCCGCTGCGCGTGTGGTCGATCAACCGCAACTTCTACCTCGGCGCGCAGCGCTACGCCTACGGCTTGTGGTCGGGCGACATCCCCACCGGCTTCGCCAGCATGGCCGGCCAGCGTCAGCGCATGCTCAGCGCGATCAACGTCGGCGCGATGCAGTGGGGCATGGACGGCGGCGGCTTCAAGAACGGCACGCCCACGCCGGAGAACTACGCGCGCTGGATCGAGTTCGGCGCATTCACGCCGATCTTCCGCGTGCACGGCTCGTTCGGCGAGAAGCGCCAACCATGGGTATACGGGCCGGTGGCCGAGAAAGACGCCACCGACGCGATCCGCCTGCGCTATGCGCTGATCCCCTATATCTACAGCTACGAATACCGGCGCCACGTCAGCGGCGTCGGCCTGGTGCGGCCACTGATCTTCGACTGGCCGCGCGACCCGAAGGTGCGCAACGACATCGCCAGCTGGCTGTTCGGTGACTGGCTGCTGGTGTCGCCGGTGGTGCAGCCGGGCCAGACCGCCAAGGACATCTACCTTCCCGCCGGTCAATGGATCGACTGGTTCAGTGGCAAGCAGTACCAGGGCGGCCAGACCATTCACCTGGCGATCGACAGCAAGCGCTGGGACGACATCCCGCTGTTCATCCGCGAAGGCGCGATCATCCCGACCCAGCCAGCGGAAGACTACGTCGGCAAGACACCGCTGACCGAGCTCGATGTCCAGGTTTTCCCCGCCGCCCGGCGCAGCACGTTCGACTACTACGACGACGACGGCAGCACCTACGGCTACGAGCACGGCGCCTGCTTCAGCCAGACGCTGGCAGTGCAGCACGCGGGCAAGCAGGTGACGCTGGATATCGCTGCCGCAGTGGGCAGCTTCAGGCCTGCGCTGAAGTTCTATCTGCTGCAGGTTCACGGTGGCGCGGCATCGAAGGCCAGCAGCCAGGGTCCGCTGAAGTCATTCGACAGCCTGGATGCCCTGCAGGACAGCGGCGGCGAGGGCTGGGCCAGCGGCAGGGATCGGTTCGGTGCGGTCACCTATGTGCGGGTGAAAGCAGCCACGGCGCGGCACATCGCGCTCACATGGGGGCGCTGAGTCGGCCAGTCCGCATTCGTCGTCCACAAAGGGGGAAACACCGATGACGCCGTCTTCCCGGCAGGAGCCGGAAGCAGCGATTGCATCGTGCGTTTCCGATGCGTCCATGCATGCATGGATCAATCACAGGGGGAGAAAGTCGATGTTCAATCACCGGATGTTGTTTCAGAAAAAGACGATGCGCGGATCGAAAACCGCGCTGTGGCTGGCACTGTGCACTGCGCTGGCGGCGGGTGGCATCGCCACCCCCGCGCGAGCGGCCAGCAACGACAACAACGTGGAGTGGAACGGCCTGTTCCATGACCAGGGGCCACTGTATGACAACCACGTCGAGCCGACCGCCAGCCAGGCGGTGACGCTGACGATGCGCACCTTCAAGGGTGATATCACCGGGGCCACGATCAAGTACTACGACAGCGGCACCAGCTCGTTCCACACGGTGGCCATGAGCTGGTCGTCCAACGATCCCACCGGCACCTTCGATTACTGGAAGGGCACGATCCCGGCCAGCGCCTCGGAGAAGTACTACCGCTTCCAGATCACCGACGGCACCGCCACCGCCTGGTACAACGCCGCCGGCATCTCCACCGCCGAACCGTCCAGCGGCGACTTCTTCGTCATCCCCGGCTTCACCACACCGGCGTGGATGAAGAACGGGGTGATGTACCAGATC
>JAPHUU010000371.1 GCA_026193555.1 Rhodanobacter sp. | reverse complement strand
GAAAAGGTCAAGGATCGCATCCTCGAATATCTTGCGGTACAACAGCGTGTCAGCGTAATGAAGGGGCCCATCCTGTGTCTGGTCGGGCCGCCTGGCGTGGGCAAGACATCGTTGGGCCAGTCGATCGCCAAGGCAACCAACCGGAAATTCGTGCGCATGAGCCTCGGTGGTGTCCGCGACGAGGCTGAGATCCGCGGGCATCGTCGAACCTATATTGGGTCGATGCCAGGCAGGATCGTGCAAAACCTCAACAAGGTGGGTACCAGGAATCCGCTGTTCGTGCTGGACGAGATCGACAAAATGTCGATGGATTTTCGCGGTGATCCGTCATCGGCGCTGCTGGAAGTGCTCGATCCGGAGCAGAATCACGCCTTCAATGATCACTATCTGGAAGTCGACTTCGACCTGTCCGAGGTCATGTGGGTCGCTACCGCCAACTCGCTGAACATTCCGGGCCCGCTGCTCGACCGCATGGAAGTCATCCGCATTCCGGGCTATACCGAAGACGAAAAACTTGGCATTGCCCAGAAATACCTGTTGTCGAAGCAACTCAAGGCGAATGGTTTGAAGCCGGAGGAGTTGAGCGTGGACCAGGAGGCGCTGCGCGATATCGTACGCTACTACACGCGCGAGTCCGGTGTGCGCAACCTGGAGCGCGAAATTTCCAAGATCGCCCGCAAGGTGGTCAAGGAGCTCACCCTTGGTGAGGTAAAGGCGGGCAAGGCTGCAAAGAATGCTGCGGCGAAAGGGAAGGCCGGAAAGACCGCAGCTGCCGTCAAGTCGACGAAATCCAAGTCCAAGTCGAGTGTGCCCCCGAAGGTCATGGTGGACTCCGCCAACCTCGAGCGCTATCTGGGTGTCCGTCGCTTCGATTTCGGCCGCAAGGAGCTGCAGAACGAAGTGGGCCTGGTCACCGGGCTCGCCTGGACCCAGGTGGGTGGCGAGTTGCTCAGCATCGAGGCATCCGTTGTCCCCGGCAAGGGACGGTTGGTGCATACCGGTCAGCTCGGCGATGTAATGAAGGAGTCGATCCAGGCCGCGCTCTCGGTGGTGCGGGCCCGTGCCGACAAGCTGGGTATCGACCCAGAGTTCCATCAGAAGATCGATATTCATATCCACGTGCCGGAAGGTGCCACGCCGAAGGATGGCCCCAGCGCGGGTATCGCCATGTGCACGGCACTGGTCTCCGCGTTGACCAAGGTGCCGGTGCGTTCCGAAGTGGCGATGACGGGTGAGATCACTCTGCGTGGTCGTGTATTGCCGATTGGCGGGCTGAAGGAGAAGCTTCTGGCAGCACATCGTGGCGGCATCACCACGGTGATCATCCCCGAAGATAACAAGAAGGATCTCTCCGACATGCCGGCGAACATCACTTCGTCGCTTGAGATTCACCCTGTGCGCTGGATTGACGAAGTGCTGGACATCGCTTTGGAACGAGCGCTGCAGCCGAACCCCGCCGTCCCTGAAGAAGTGCCTGCCGCAGCCAAGGAAGACTCGGCGGAGGTGCACGCGCGCACACACTGATCGATCACTTGGGTGCCGACTCCAAAATCTGGAGCCAAAGTGTTCTGCTGGCGAGTTTCTTTCGCTGGCCGTGCGCGAGGTTTCTGCCTACTCTGTGCGGCGCCTGTTTTGCAAGCGCTTTTCGCACATGGAAGATGTGCGGGAAGCCTTGTGGGAGCTTGTGTTGCGGATTCCGGCAAGGCACTGGTATAAAGGCGCTACCGCAGTCCCGGTGTTGATGTATGCGCAGCGACGCGGGGTTGCGTTACGGCGCCCGTTACAAGCCAACCATCCACGCCAGCGTTGTCTCGTCCCAGACTGATCACGCTGGTCGAAAACCGAATAAGGGAGTTTTTCAATGAACAAAACTGATCTGATCAATGCCATCGCCGAAAAGGCCGAGCTGACGAAGGCTGATGCAGGCCGTGCCCTCGAAGCCTTTTTCGAGACTGTGCAGAAGTCGTTGAAGGCCGGTGAGGATGTTTCGGTGGTGGGTTTCGGCACATTTACCGTGCGTCAGCGCGCGGCGCGTACCGGCCGCAACCCGCGTACCAACGAAGCGATCAAGATCAAGGCCTCGAAGGTGCCGGCGTTCAAGGCTGGCAAGACCCTCAAGGATGCCCTAAACTAAGCGGCTGCTCGCTTGGTTTTGGGTGCTTAGCTCAGCGGTAGAGCGTCGCCCTTACAAGGCGGTGGTCGTAGGTTCGATCCCTACAGCACCCACCAGAAAAATGCGGAGTGGTAGTTCAGTCGGTTAGAATGCTGGCCTGTCACGCCGGAGGTCGCGGGTTCGAGTCCCGTCCACTCCGCCACAGTTCGCAAGGGCGCCCCTGTGGCGCCCTTGTCATTTGGGCCGCCCAACTCGGGATTGCCGCGGTGCTTGTGCCACAGTGTCTTTGCGGCGGCAGCGCAAGTGATGTGTCAGGCACTACCCGCGTATCCAACCAGATTGCAGGAAGATTTCAATGCTGCAGGCAATGCGTAACAAGATGCATGGATGGCCGTCCATCATCGTCCTTGGAATCGCCGTTCTGGCGATGTCGCTGTTTGGCATGCAGAGCTATTTCAGCTCCCGTAGCGATACGTACGTGGCCAAGGTCGGCAAGCATGAAATCAGCCAGCATGACTATTCGGATCGGATGAACCAGTTGCGGCAGCAGGCCAGCGCGCAGCAAGGTGAGCATTTCGATCCCAGCGTTTTCGAGAAGCCCGAGACGAAACAGCGCGTCCTTGATGGCATGATCAGTCAGGAATTGCTGCTCCAGGCCAATGACGACTGGGGCATGCGTGTTGCGGACCAGGCTGTGCGTGACTACATCGCGGCGATCCCCGAGTTTCAGTTGAATGGTCAGTTTGATCCCGGCACTTATCGCGCCTGGCTTGAAGGTCAGCGCAAGACGCCCGCGATGTTCGAAAGCGAGATCCGCCTGTCGCTGGCCACCCAGATGTTGCCCGATGCGATCAACGACAGCAGCATCGTCAGCGATAGCCAGATCGACCAGTTCCTGAGCCTGCTCATGCAGCGCCGCGATCTCCGTTACTTCCTGGTTCCGACGCCGACACCGGTTGATGACAAGATCAGCGATGCGCAGTTTGAGGCCTTTTACAAGGCGCATCTCGCCGACTACATGAATCCCGAGCAGGTTTCGCTCAAGTACATTGAAGTCAATGGTGCCGATCTCAAGCCGGACGTCGCGCCGAGCGAAGACGATCTCCGGAAGCGCTACGCGGACGAGAAGCACCGTTTCGTGCAGCCAGAGCAACGGCTCGTCTCACATATCCTGATCAACGTGCCGGCCAACGCCACGCCGGATCAGCAAAAGGCCGCATTGGCCAAGGCCGAGAAAATTGCAGCCGAAGCGACTTCCGCGGACTTCGCCAAGCTCGCCAAGAAGGATTCCCAGGATCTTGGTTCACGGCGCCAGGGCGGTGACCTCGGCTGGCTCGAGAAAGGTGTCACGAACCCTGCCTTTGATTCGGCGATGTTTGCGCTGAAGAAAGGCGAGATTTCAAAGCCGGTGCTGTCGCCTGATGGCTATCACATCATCTGGCTGCGCGACGTACGCAGCGGTGACTCGAAGCCTTTTGAGGAGGTGCGCGATCAATTGGCGAAGGAGGCTTCGGCTGCTGCGCGTGACCGCAAGTACAATGATCTTGCGGGAAAGCTGAGCGATCAGACCTACCAGAATCCATCGTCGCTCGAGCCTGCCGCGGCGGCGCTTGGCTTGCCGATCAAGAGCACGGCGCTGTTTCCACGCAAGGGTGGCGAAGGTCTGGCTGCAAACCCCAAAGTGATCGCCGCGGCATTTGGCGATGACGTGCTGGTACAGGGCAACAATTCCAGCTTGATCGACCTGGGCAACAGCCACTCGGTGGTTGTCCGTATCGACAAGCATGTGGCGGCCACTGCGCGTCCGCTGGCCGAAGTGCGCGCCGACGTACAGAAGCGGATCATCGACGAGCGTACGTCGGCGCTCGAGAGGAAGCAGGCCGACGAGGCGCTGGCACGTCTGAACAAGGGTGAGGCGCTGCCGGTGGTGGCGCAGTCGCTCGCTGCGGCGGTGAAGGATGTCAAGGAGGCGGTACGCACTGGACAGACTGCAGCTCCGGCGCCCCTGCTTGAGCGCGCGTTCACGATGCCGCATCCGGTTGCAGGCAAGCCGCAGTTCGCGGTGGTGGATATGAAGGACGGAACGTTCGCGGTGTTGGCCGTGGACAAGGTGCAGCCAGGCGACTTGGCCAAGGTCACGCCGGAAGAACGTGCGTCCTTGCGGCAGCAGATGGGCCAGGCGTACAACTCGGAGACTGTTCGCGAGCTGATCGAGATGCTCAGGGCCAATGCCAAGATCAAGATCAACAAGAACCTGATGTAGCCGGTTCGTGATTCGGGTGGTGATCAGGAATCGATAAGCGTCAGGGAGAAAAAGGGCGGCCATTGGCTGCCCTTTTTCGTGCGTCTTGTCTAATCGACTGGGTTCAGATTCCGGTCATGCCGAGGATGTTGTATCCGGCATCAACGTAGGTGATCTCACCGGTGACGCCAGAGGCGAGATCAGAGCAGAGGAAAGCGCCGACATTGCCAACTTCGTCGATCGTGACGCTGCGACGAAGCGGCGCATTCTCGTCCACATGATCCAGCACCTTGCGGAAATTCGAGATGCCGGCTGCGGCCAGGGTCTTGATCGGGCCGGCCGAGATCGCGTTGACCCGAGTGCCTTCCGGTCCGAGATTGAACGCCAGATAGCGCACGTTGGCCTCGAGGCTGGCCTTGGCCAGTCCCATCACGTTGTAGCTGGCCAGCGCGCGCTCCGCACCGAGGTAGGTCAGCGTGAGGATGGATCCGTTGCGGTTGGCCATCATCGGCCTGGCCGCCTTGGCGAGGGCAGCCAGGCTGTAGCTGGAAATGTCATGCGCGACCCTGAAGCTTTCGCGGGTGAGGTTGTCCAGAAACTGGCCCTGCAGCGCCTCGCGTGGTGCGAAGCCGACCGAGTGGACGAGGATGTCGAAGCCGTCCCAGTGCTTGCCAAGCTCGGCAAACATGCCGTCGATCTGCGGGTCCTCGGCGACATCGCAGGGCAGCACGATATTGGAGCCAAAGGTGTTGGCTGCTTCCTCGACGCGATCCTTGATGCGGTCATTCTGATAGGTGAAAGCCAGTTGCGCGCCCTCGCGATGCATCGCATTGGCAATACCCCAGGCGATTGAACGCTGGCTGGCGATACCAACGATCAGGGCACGCTTGCCGTGCAGGAATCCCATGCTTCCTCCATTGACCGTCCATGCGCCTCGCGGCGCAGCAGCGAAAGTCTAGCAGGCGTTGTGGATGCATGGTGGCGCGGAAGACTTCATGCGGCAAGGCATGGATATCGGCAGGCAAGTCAGTTGGCGCCGCTGACCTTCAGTACCTGGCCGGGCTTCAGCACATGCCCATGCAGATGGTTCCAGTGTCGCAGTTGCGCGATGTTTACCGAGTAGTTGCGGGCGATCTGCCACAGGCTCTCGCCGCGCCTCACGGTGTGGGTTTCCGCCAGTGGCGACGTTGGAACGGGTGCTGTCGCAAAGGTGCCGGTCGCGGCACTTTTCAAGTTGTCGTCAGCCGGAGAGTCGCGCGGTTGGTTCAGCAAGGCATCTCGAAGCTGCAGGGCATGGTTGGTGGGAAGCAACAGGTACGGTGCGGCATGCACGTCAATCTGATTGCCGCGGAATGCCGAATTGAGGCGCTTGAGTGTGCCGACTGACATGCCTGCCTGATCTGCTGCCAGAGCCATTCCCATGGAACGGGGCAGCTCGACCTTGACCAGTTGTTGCTCTTTCGGCAGCGTGGGCAGGGTGACGTGAAAGCGTTCCGGTTCGCGTACCACGCAGGCTATCCCGAGCAGCTTGATCAGGTGCTCACGGGTAACGCGGCGTACCGGCCAGCTCGGGATGGCTGGTTGATCGGGTGGCATTCCATGCTTTCGGATGATTTTACGTATCGCGTATTCACCAGCGTTGTAGGCGTAGTCGGTGATGCGCCAATCATGGAATTGATCCTGATACTGGCGGAGAAGCGTCATCACCGCTTCGGTTGCCGCCGGCACGTCCATGCGCCCGTCATAGTGGCCATCCACCCGCAAGCTCATGCTGCTGGCAGTGATCGGCATGATCTGCCACATACCTGCTGGCCGGTTCCCGTGCCTTGGCAGGGGCTGAAAGTGACTCTCGATCCATGGCAGCAGGACAAATTCACCGGCAACGTCATGACGCGCTGCAATGTGCTGCACGTAGACCAGACGTGGCAACACGTCACGCATCTGGTTTTCAAATTGGGCGGGGTTGCGGGTATTGCGTCTGGCCCGCGCGAGTACCGCCGGATCGGAGTCGCAGTCCTCCATTGCAAAGCTGTCGCGAAGGGCCTGCCACAGATCGGTTGCCTGCCGCGGAACTTCAGGCGTGACAGCCGGCGTGCTCGCAGGATTGACGGCGGCTGTCACGGGTGCGGCGATCTCCGGCTGCCTTGTCCTTGCAGGAGGCAGGCTGGCGCAGGCGGTCAGCAGCGTGGACAGCGCCAGCGCCAGGTGTCGAAATTGTCGCGTCATCCGCGGAATACATCCTTGGCGCCTCGCAGCGCGGCGAAGCGGGCGACTCGATTACGGCCCACCCCGTGCTGGCGTTGGCACCAGTCCGCGACCTCCGCCGAGTCGACGCGCAGGAACGGGTTGCAGGCCAGCTCACTGCCGAGCGAGACCGGCAGCGTCGGACGGCCGTGCGCACGCAGCTCGGCGACTTCCTTCAGACGTGCCTGCAGCGCGGCATTGTCCGGCTCCACCGTGCGTGCGAAACGCCCGTTGGCGGCAGTGTATTCGTGTCCGCCACAGACCATCGTTTGCTTCGGCAGCGTGGCAAGGCGGTCGAGTGAGGCAAGCATTTGCGCTGGCGTGCCCTCGAACAGCCGACCGCAGCCCAGGCTGAACAGGGTGTCGCCGCACAGCAACAGACCACCTCCTGCATAGGCGACATGGCTGAGCGTATGGCCCGGAATTGCAATGACCTCCAGACGGATGTCCGGAGCGGCCAGCTTGATCGCGTCACCATCGTGCACCGGCATGGTCGTTTCGACTATGCGTTCGTCGACGGGCGCATAGACGGGCACGGCGTGGCGTGCGAGCAACCCGGCCACACCACCGATATGGTCGGGGTGGTGATGGGTCAACAGGATTGCCCGCAACTGCAGCTTCCGCACGGCGAGGGCTTGTTCGACCACGGCGGTTTCACCCGGATCGACGACGATTGCATTGCCCTCATCGTCGTGCAGCAGCCAGATGTAGTTGTCGGTCAGTGCCGGTAACGGTACGAGATGCATGATCCACTCCGCTGTGTTTTCGACGTGCATCCGATGGTTGAAATGCTGTCTCGATGACTCGTCAGCGATGCAACCGCTTGAGGCACGTGCGCAGCGGTCGACTATAGAGAGGCCTTGCCGGCCGCTCGTTAGCCTGGTGTTAATCCGGAAATCGTTGTTCAGCGGCGTGGTGACACAGTATCGGAGGCTTGTTCTGCAGTGGAGGCTTGTCAGCCATTACACTTGTCGAACAGATTGAGACGGGGCCGGATGCATGCTTCAGCACGATCGCGACATCTACACCAGCGCAGCACTGCGCCAGTTGCTGGATGATCAGACGCACGTGATGACGCCGAATCTGCAGCGTTGCTTCGGGGTACATGCGCTGTTGGTGGGTGCTTCGTCAACCGATGTGCCGCCAGTGTTGCCGATGCTCGGTTGCTGGACCCGGCTATGGATGGATGAGGATTCCTGCCGCGGTGACCTGATTGCACCGACCGATGCGCTGTTGCCGTTCGTGGATGATGCATTCGACCTGGTGCTGCTGCGGCATGCGTTGGAGGTGGTCGCGGCGTCTTCCGTCTTGCTTGCGGAAAGCATTCGTGTACTGTCGCCGGGCGGCATGCTGGTGGTGACCGGTGTGCACCCGGTCAGTGCATGGGCGCCCTGGTTCTATTGGCGGGCGCGTGGCGGTGGTCAGGCTTTGCACATGCCGTTCCGGCTTGTGCTGGCGCTGCAACAGGCCGGCATGGACATCGAGCGGCTGCAGCGCGTCGGTAGCCTGTTGCCCGGTGTGACGAAGGCCCAGCCGACATTGGCTCGCGCATTCGGTGGCGGCTATGTGCTGATCGCGCGCAAACGGCGCCACGGAGTCACACCGCTTCGGCGCCAGCCGATGTCGGTACGGGTTTCGGCGCAGGGTGGGTTTTCACCGGGAACCCGGCGCAATGCGTCGTGGCGAATTTCAACGGATTAATTGGTCAACGATGAGCGAAGTGGAAGCATTTACCGATGGTGCCTGTCTGGGTAATCCCGGCCCCGGCGGCTGGGCCGCCCTGTTGCGCGCGAACAGCGCGGAGCGGATGGTGGCGGGCGGGGATCCGGCCACCACCAACAACCGGATGGAGCTGATGGCCGCGATCGGTGCACTGGAAGCATTGAAGCGTCCGTGCCGGGTGGTGCTTACCACCGATTCGCGCTATGTGATGCAGGGCATCGAGGAATGGGTTCCGAAGTGGCGCGCCAATGGGTGGCGCACGGCGGACAAGAAGCCGGTGAAGAACCAGGATCTGTGGCAGCGGCTGACTGAGGCGGTTGCTCCACACAAGGTGCGCTGGCAATGGGTGCGTGGGCATAACGGCCATATTGAAAACGAACGGGTTGATCAGGCGGCGCGCGAGCAGGCTGAGTTGATGAGGGACTGCGCATGAGGCAGATCGTGCTCGACACGGAAACGACCGGGCTGGAGGTTCGTCAAGGTCATCGCCTGATCGAAATCGCCTGCGTCGAGATGGTCGAGCGCCGGCTCACCGGCCGGCACTACCAGACCTATCTCAATCCGGGTCGGGCGATCGACGAAGGTGCCCGCCGGGTCACCGGCATCGAAGATGAATTCCTGCTCGACAAGCCGCCCTTTGCAGAAGTGGTGGAGGAGTTCCTGGCGTTCATCGACGGCGCCGAACTGATCATCCACAACGCCAGCTTCGACGTCGGATTTCTCGATGCGGAGCTGGCGCGTCTGGATGGCGGCGCAGGTCGAATCTCTGATCGGTGCAGCGTGCTGGACACGCTGGCGCTGGCCCGCGAATGCTATCCGGGACAGCGCAATAATCTTGATGCGCTGTGTCGACGGCTCGGTGTCGACAACTCCCGGCGCGATCTGCATGGGGGCCTGATCGACGCGCAGCTGCTGGCCGACGTCTATCTGGCGATGACTTCGGGCCAAGGCGCCTTCGAGCTGGGTTTTGAGGGGGCCGTCGAGACGCGGGGTGCTGCGGTGACGTCGCCGGTCAGGCTCGATTCCCGTCCGCTGGTGCTGCGTGCCACGGTGGACGAGCGGGCCATGCATGAACAGCGTCTCGACGGATTGGACAAGAGCGGAGCGAACGGGAGCCTCTGGCGCCAGCTCAGCTGAGTCGGCCGCGTCGCCAGGATTCAGCTGGCGCGAACAAGCACCGCCGTGACGTTGTCATCGGCACCGGCGTCCAGTGCGTTGAGCAAAAGCTGGTCGACACATTCCTGAGACGCCAGATCGGTTCGTGCGACGATATGGGCAATCGATGTGTCCTCGACGCACTCCGTCAGGCCGTCGCTGCACAGCAGGAAAGCCATGCCCGGTTCCAGTCGGCCGCGTGCCATGCCCAGGTGCAACTGCTCGGCCGCTGTCACGCCGAGTGCCTGGGTCAGCACGTTGCGTTGCGGATGCCGGGAGGCCTGTGATTGATCAAGTTGTCCGGCCTCGACCAGTGCCTGCACCAAGGAATGGTCATGGCTGATCTGCCGCAAGTCATCCTTCCACAGGTAGATTCGGCTGTCGCCGACCCAGGCGACCTCATAGGTGTCTGCGGAAAGATGCAGGGCGGCAATCGTGGTACCCATCGGCAGCACGTCAAACCGGTCACGAGTCTGCGCCAGCAGATGCTTGCCGGCCCCGTGCACCGCGTCGATCAGGTCGTGTCCCGCGCTGACCAGGTCGACTACCGCGTCGCGCACGAGCGCCGCCGCGACTTCGCCATGCTGATGCCCCCCCATGCCGTCGGCTACCAGGAACAGGCCGAGTGGCGCATCGGCATGGTAGGTATCCTCGTTGCGCGTCCGGCGCAGGCCGACGTGCGTTCCGTGTCCTGATTCGATCATGGGTCTTCTGGGATACTCAATCGCGGCAGCATGCCGGATGTCGGGATTGTTGTCACGACCGGCCCGTCCGCGTATCATCCCGGGCTCGCACGGGCCACCGTGCAATCCTCTGGAGAGGTGGCAGAGTGGTCGAATGTACCTGACTCGAAATCAGGCGTACGTGAAAGCGTACCGAGGGTTCGAATCCCTCCCTCTCCGCCAATAGCTACCATGTTTTTGCACAATCCCGGCCAAGCGCCGGGATTGTTGTTTGGGGGTATGGGATCCCCCAGGGGGCAGCGGGGCGCCCTTTGATATTCGGACAACAAGAAGCCACCAGTGTTGGCGCCGCTTGACACGCTCTTATGTTTCGATGATTCTAGAAACATGAAATCAATAGATGCCCTTGCCTGTCTCGGTGCGCTTGCCCAGGAACACCGGTTGAACCTGTTTCGCCTGCTGGTGCAAGCCGGCGACGAGGGGATGGCGGTGGGTGAGTTGGCGCAGGCAACCGGTCTGGCTGGCGCCACGCTGACCAACCACCTGAACATCCTGCGCCGCGCCGGCATGGTCAGCGATGAACGTCGGGGGCGGGTGATCCAGTGCCGTGCAAGTTATCTGCAAATGAACGAGTTGCTCGGCTTTCTCACTGATAACTGTTGCGCCGGATCGGTATCCGCGTCTGGTTGTGTCCCTGCCACCCTTTGCCAACCTGTCCGGAGCAAGCCATGAAACGCTTCCATGTCCACGTCAATGTCGATCAGCTCGACCGCAGCATCGGTTTCTACACCACCCTGTTCGGGGTGGAGCCCAGTGTGGTCAAGTCGGATTACGCCAAATGGATGCTGGACGATCCGCGACTCAATTTCGCGATCTCGCAGCGCGGCCGTCCGTCCGGCCTCGATCACCTGGGCATTCAGGCCGAGGACGATGTCGAGCTGTCGGCAATCGGACAGCGCCTGCGGGAGGCGGATGCGTTGGCGCTGGCGGAGCAGGAGACGACGTGTTGCTACGCGCGTTCGGACAAGTTCTGGGCCGAAGATCCGCAAGGTGTGCGCTGGGAAAGTTTTCGGACCCACGGCGTAGCCACCTCCTACACCGCTGCGTCGACGGAAGCCGACGCGGAAAAGGGCGCCAGCTGCTGCGGCCCGGCCACGACAGCGCCGACCCGTGCCGCCGCCTGCGGTCCAGAATCCAACTGCTGCTGAGATGACCATGCGCACGCAACCGTACAACGTGCTGTTCCTGTGCACCGGCAACTCGGCGCGCAGTGTGATGGCCGAGGCGATCCTCAACGTGCTCGGAGAGGGGCGCTTCAAGGCGTTCAGCGCCGGCAGCTTTCCCAGTGGCACAGTGCAGCCGATGGCGGCCGAGTTGGCGTTGCTGACCGGCTATGCCGAACCGCTGCGCAGCAAGAGCTGGGACGAGTTCGCCGAGCCCGGTGCGCCAGAGATCGATATGGTGATCACTGTTTGCGACAACGCGGCCGGCGAGGTCTGTCCGGTCTGGCCCGGTCATCCGGTCACCGCGCACTGGGGTGTGCCCGATCCCGTATCCGTCAAAGGCTCCGAGCAGGTGCAGCGGCATGCCTTCACGGCGGCGTGGATGATGCTGCGGCAACGTATCGAGTTGCTGCTGGCGTTGCCGCTGGACAAGCTTGATCGGCTGACCGTGCAGCAGGAGCTAAGTGCAATCGGCCAGCTGGGAGGCCCCGATGGGCGCTGAACTGGCCGCCGGGGCGGTGCCGGTAGTGCTGCCGCAGATCGGTTTCTTCGCCCGCTACCTCAGCGTATGGGTGGCGCTGTGCATCGTCACCGGCATTGCACTGGGACAGCTGTTGCCGGGGGTGTTCTCGATGCTTGCTGGCGCCGAGGTACAGCAGATCAACCTGCCGGTGGCGGCGCTGGTCTGGCTGATGATCGTGCCGATGCTGCTGAAGGTGGATTTCGCCCAGATGGCCGGCGTGCGTCGTCAGGTGCGCGGCATCGGCATCACGCTGCTGGTGAACTGGGCGATCAAGCCGTTTTCGATGGCGCTGCTTGGCTGGCTGTTCATCCGCCACGTGTTCACGGCGTGGCTGCCGCTGGAACAGCAGGACTCCTATATCGCGGGGCTGATCCTGCTGGCCGCCGCACCGTGCACCGCGATGGTGTTCGTGTGGTCGCGGCTGTGCGGTGGCGAGCCGAACTTCACGCTGGCCCAGGTTGCCTTGAACGACACGATCATGGTGGTCGCCTTCGCCCCGATCGTGGGCCTGCTGCTGGGCGTGGCGTCGATCCAGGTGCCATGGGGCACGCTGCTGCTGTCGGTGCTGCTGTACATCCTGCTGCCAGTGGTGGTTGCCCAGTTATGGCGGAATCATCTTCTTCGCAGGGGGCAGGCGGCACTGGATCGCGTGCTCACACGCATCGATCCGTGGTCGACCGGTGCGTTGCTGGCCACCCTGGTGCTGCTGTTTGGCTTCCAGGGCGAGGCGATCCTGGCGCAGCCGCTGGTAATCGCCATGCTGGCGGTGCCGATCATCATCCAGGTCTATCTCAACGCCGGGATCGCCTACGGTCTCAGCCGCTGGCTGAAGGTGCCGCACTGCGTGGCCGGGCCGGCTGCGCTGATTGGTGCCAGCAATTTTTTTGAGCTGGCAGTGGCTGCGGCGATCAGCCTGTTCGGGCTGCGTTCGGGCGCCGCGCTGGCGACTGTGGTCGGGGTGCTGGTCGAGGTGCCAGTGATGCTGTCGATCGTGCGCATCGTGCGTCGCACCGAGCCGTGGTTCGAGCACGCGTCACGAACCGAGGGGGCCGGCTGACGACGGCTGGAGGACTCAAGCCGCCGGCATCCATGCCGCCGAACAGGCTATGCTCGCTGCCATGGCGTCGGATTTTGATATCGCCGAAGCAGAGTGGGGCGTCGTCATCAAAGAGGCACTTTGGGCAGGCGAATTGCCCGGTACCATGCTGGGTGAGCACGCATGCCCTGGCGCCGATCAACAACGAGGTACACCATGAAGACACGTCGAGAGTTCATCACCCACGCTCCGCTTGGCTTGCTGGGCCTTGCGGTAGCTTCCCGCATAGAGGCCAGAGGCCGCGATGACGTGAAGCCGCCACCGGGCGCGCCTGGTGCCTTCAATACCACGCCCGCTGTGGGGCCGGAGGTCACCCCGACCACCTTTGCGGAAGCCGAGAAGCTCGAGCAAGTGACCCTGACCGCAGCCCAGCGCGAGATGGCGGCGGCAAACTGGCGTACCTCGATGGCCGGCATGCTTGAACGGCGCACCGGGCCGCGCAAGATCGCGCTCGAGGAAGGCCTGGCTCCGGCCACGGTATGGGATCCGATCCTGCCAGGTCATGCGGCGGGTCCGGTGCATGACCGCTTCATTGCCAGTCAGCGCGATCCCGGGCCGCTTCCGGCGAAAGACGAGGACATTGCGTTTTCACCGGTGACCCATCTCGCACACTGGATCCGCACGCACAAGCTCACCTCGACCCGGCTCACGCGTATCTATATCGCGCGCATCAAGCGTTTCGATCCCAAGTTGCGGTGCATCATCACGCTGTTGGAAGAGCACGCGCTGAAGCAGGCCGCCCAGGCTGATCGCGAGATCGCCGCAGGCAAGTACCGCGGTCCGCTGCACGGCATTCCCTGGGGTGGCAAGGATCTGCTGGATACCGCTGGCATCCGCACCACCTACGGCGCCGAGCCGTTCCGCAACCGTGTTCCGGGTGAGGACGCGGCGGTGGTCAAGCGCCTCAACGAAGCCGGTGCGGTGCTGCTGGCCAAGCTCAGCATGGGCGCGCTGGCGCTCAACGACATCTGGTTCGGTGGCCAGACCATGAACCCGTGGCTGCTGCAGGAAGGCTCCTCCGGTTCCAGTGCAGGCCCTGCCGCCGCTACCGCGGCCGGCCTGGTCGGCTTTGCCATCGGCAGTGAAACCGGGGGCAGCATCGTCAGCCCGTCGATGCGCTGCGGCGTTACCGGATTGCGCCCGACCTATGGCAGGGTGCCACGTACTGGTGCGATGACGCTGTGCTGGACGCTGGACAAGCTGGGACCCATGGCGCGCTCGGTCGAGGACACGATGCTGGTGCTGAAGGCGATAAGCGGGCCCGACATCGGCGACGTCGCCAGCCTGCCGAGCCGCCTCGACTTCGATGCCGGCGCCTCGGTGAAGGGCCTCAGGGTGGGTTACTTCCCCGGCTGGATGAAGGAGGCGCCAGCGACCGATGTCGATCGTGCCTCACTGGACGCGATGCACCGGTTGGGGATGGTGCCGACGGAGGTCTCGATTCCCGACTGGCCGTACGATTCGCTCAACCTGATCCTGTTCGCCGAGGCCGCGGCGGCGTTCGAGGAACTCACCTTGAGCGGCAAGGCCGACGAGCTCACCATGCAGGTGCCCGACGCGTGGCCCAATCTGTTCCGTGAGGCGCGGTTCCTGTCGGCCGTGGATTTTGTCCAGGCCGACCGCCTGCGGCGCAAGGTTGCCGTGGAGATGGCGCAGCTGATGTCCAAGGTGGATCTCCTGCTGGTGCCGTCGTTGCGCGAGGAGATGCTGGTGATCACAAATAACACCGGCCAGCCGTCGCTGACTTTGCGCACCGGTTTCGTGGAGGTGGCACAGGCGCGCAGCGACTGGGCTCCCGATCCGCAGCATCCGGTGCCAACCTTCTCGCCGCCACGCCGGGTGCCGTACGGGGTGACCCTGATCGGGCGCCTGTTCGAGGAAGGCACGATCGCCCGCGCCGGTCTGGCACTGGAGCGCGAGATGGGTGTGGCGAACGAGCGACCGCCGGGCTTCTGAGCATCGTCATTCGCCCGGCGCGTCGGTTTCGGCCGGGCGCGCCAGTATCATTGCGATCCTTTTCCACGTTGACTACACGGTTCGATGCATAACGCCGATACGCTCTCTTTCCGCGCCGCCAATGCCGCTGACATGCCCGCCATCGTCGCCCTGGTGCAGGGTACCTATCGTGGTGACGCCAGCCGTACCGGCTGGACCACCGAGGCCGATCTGCTGGATGGCCAGCGCATCGACGCCGAAGGCGTGCTGCAGATCATTGGCAAGCCCGACAGTCGCGTGCTGCTGGTTGAGCAAGATGGGGCACTGATCGCCTGCTGCCAGATCGAGAGGCAGGGAGATGTCTGTTACTTCGGCATGTTCTCGGTGGCACCGGGCAAGCAGGGTGGCGGTCTTGGCAAGACGGTGCTGGCCGAAGCCGAACGGACCGCACGCGAGCAGTGGCGGTGCCGCACGATGCGGATGACCGTGATCGAGCAGCGCGTCGAACTGATTGCCTGGTACGAGCGTCGGGGTTACCGGCGCAGCGGTGAATATCAGCCCTTTCCCTATGGCGACGAGCGTTTCGGCATTCCGCTGCGCGATGACCTGCGCTTCGAGGTGCTGGTCAAGCCGCTGGCCGGAGTGGCGGCATGAACGACTGGACCAGAGTCGGCAGCCGCAGCGAGCTGTTGCCCGGTGAGTTCAAGGTCGTGTGGGACGGCGATACGCCGATCGCGGTGTACAACATTGATGGCGCGTTGTATGCGATAGAGGACACCTGCAGCCACGATGGAGGTGACTTGGCCGGTGGCGAAGTATTCGGCTTCGAAGTGGAGTGTCCGCGTCATGGCGCGCGTTTCGATCTGCGCAGCGGCGCGGTCACCAAGCCGCCTGCGTACGAGCCGATCGCAAGTTTCCCGGTGCGCGAAGAAGATGGGGTGATCTGGACACGGGATGACCGCTGACCGCGCCTGTTGCAGGTGATGCACGAACGCCAGTGATTCGGACAATTGGGTAGACGAGCCGAAACTCCTCACCAGCGGGCTGCTGCCGGCCGCGCCAAGCGGTCGCTCGTAGACCAGCGCCAGCGCGAAGCCGGTGCATTTGCCGGTGGCAAGGAACAGATCGTACTCAGCCGTGACCAGCTGGCTGCCGACGCCGGGATGCCACGCCGCCACGTTGAGCGCGGTGGCCCGGCTCGGGTTGATGCCGAAAAGCGGTTCATCGCGGGCGCGTTCATCGCCTGCCAGTTCAGTTCGATCCAATGCTGCAGCAGGCCGGCCGCAGGCAGCTGGACGCGATGGACCAGCGATGACATCGGCTCACGGGGGGGCAGCAGGCGGCTCATGGGTACGCAGCATGGGGGGGGGGTCGCGCGCGCTGCGCGCGGTCGCTCAGCATCCATTGGGAAACGGGAAAGGGCGCCGAAAGACATCTTTTCTACCCTGTGCGCATTGTTGGCTGAGTGAACTACCGATGTCCCTGTCTGGCTGGACCATCCTGTGCGATTTCGACGGCACCATTTCCGTCGAGGACGTGATCGACTCGCTGCTGGACCGCTTCGGCCGTCCGGGTTGGGAAGTGCTTGAGCAGGACTGGCGTGCCGGCCGCATCGGTTCGCGCGAATGCATGACCGGGCAGGTCGACCTGCTCAAGATGACCCGCGCCGAGCTGGACACCCATCTGGCCGGGCTGTGGATCGATCATGCGTTTCCGGGTTTCGTGGCCAAGGCACGCGAGCTCAATGTGCCGATCCGCGTGGTCAGCGACGGGCTCGATTATGCGATCCACCAGATTCTCGGCCGCTACGGGCTGGACGACCTGCCGCTGGCCGCCAACCATCTGGCACCGGCCGAGCCGCCGAAGCAGTGGCAGCTGACCTCGCCGTTCCAGGCCGAGGGCTGCCGCAGCGGTACCTGCAAGTGCGCCTGCGTGACACAGGCCCGTGCGACGGGCAGCCGGACGCTGCTGATCGGTGATGGTGCCTCGGATTTCTGCGCGGCCGACCGCGTCGATTTCGTGTTCGCCAAGCATCGCCTGATCGAGCATTGCCGCACCACCGGCATCGACTACGTGCCGATCACCGGCTTCGAGGATGCACTCGAGTTCCTGCCCAAGCTGCTCGACGGCAGCCTGACCAGCCACGCACAGCGCGAGCCAGCCACCGCCGCAGCCTGAGCCGGCATATCGAATCCCAGTTTCGAATTCCCCTTCCCGGATCAATACATGAAAATCGACAAGACCGCCGCCGGCTTCATCGACGACGCGCAACTGCTCGCCGATGAGGCCAAATACAGTTCCTTTGGCGACACCGTGCATTACGTGGACCCGCCGAAGATTTTTCGTCACGGTGAAGGCAGCTACATGTTCGACACCGCTGGCACACCGTTCCTCGATCTGCAGATGTGGTACTCGGCGGTCAACTTCGGCTACGGCAACCAGCGCCTCAACAACGTGCTGAAAGAACAGATCGATCGCCTGCCGCAGGTGGCCAGCCAGTACCTGCACCAGACCCGCATCGAGCTGGCCAAGACGGTGGCGCTGGATGCGAAGAAGAAGTTCGGTCTCGACGGTCGCGTGCACTTCAACGTGGGCGGTGCGCAGGCGATCGAGGATTCGCTGAAGATCGTGCGCAACGCCAGCAATGGCAAGAGCCTGATGTTCGCGTTCGAGGGCGGTTACCACGGCCGTACCCTGGGTGCTTCATCGATCACCTCCAGCTACCGCTACCGCCGCCGCTTCGGGCATTTCGGCGAGCGTGCGATGTTCATGCCGTTCCCGTACCCGTTCCGCCGCCCGAAGGGCATGACGGCGGAGGAGTATTCGGACAGCTGCGTGAACCAGTTCGCACGCCTGTTCGAGACCGAATACAACGGTGTGTGGGATCCGAAGACGAATCAGTGCGAGTACGCCGCGTTCTACGTCGAGCCGATCCAGGGCACCGGCGGCTACGTGATTCCGCCGATGGGCTTCTTCAAGGGCCTGAAGAAGGTGCTCGACCAGTACGGCATCCTGATGGTGTCCGACGAGATCCAGATGGGCTTCTGGCGCACCGGCAAGCTGTGGTCGATCGAGCATTTCGGCGTGACCCCGGACATCGTGGTGTTCGGCAAGGCGCTGACCAACGGCCTGAATCCGCTGTCCGGCCTGTGGGCGCGCGAGGAACTGATCAACCCGACGATCTTCCCGCCGGGTTCCACCCACAGCACGTTCAACTCCAACCCGCTGGGCACCGCGCTGGGCCTGGAAGTGATCAAGATGGGTTACGAGCTGGACTACGAGCGCACCGTGCCATTGAAGGGCGCGCATTTCCTCGAGGGCTTGCGCGACCTGCAGAAACGGCACAAGGAAATCGGCGACGTCGACGGCCTCGGCTTGGCGCTGCGCGCGGAGATATGCACCGAGGATGGCTTCACGCCGAACAAGGCACTGCTGGACACGATGGTCGACATCGGCCTGGCCGGCGATCTGGAGCACAACGGCAAGAAGATTGGCCTCGTGCTGGACGTTGGAGGCTGGTACAAGAACGTGATCACGTTCGCGCCGTCGCTGGACATCACGCATGAAGAAATCGACCTTGCCATCTCCCTGCTGGACCAGTTGCTGACCAAAGCCAAGAAGGGCTGATGTTGGTCACGCGTGGTGATCACGCAAAAAGAACCCGGCGATCGCTCGCCGGGTTCTTTTGTCTGTTGCGGGGTGATTCGTTGCTACGGTGCGCGTTTCAGCGCCAGCACCGCGTTGAGTCCGCCGAAGGCGAACGAGTTACTCAGTGCGGCGCGCACCGGCAGCTGCCGGGCCACATTCGGCACGTAGTCCAGATCGCAGGTCGGGTCGACCTTGTCCAGATT
>JAPHUU010000323.1 GCA_026193555.1 Rhodanobacter sp. | reverse complement strand
ACATTCTTGAACTGCACCATGCCCGAGTTGGTGAACATCAGGGTCGGGTCGTTCGATGGCACCAGCGAGCTGGACGGCACGATGGTGTGCCCCTTGCCGCGGAAATAGTCGAGGAAGGCGGAACGGATTTCGGAAGTTTTCATGCGTATCGTGATGGCTGGCGTAAAGAGACCACACCGGAGGCCAGCCACTCGATCAGACCATCCACCATCCGTGACGGCATGGATTTCAGGACATATCGTCGGCGGCTTCGTCCACTTCGGCGTGGGTGACACTCCGTACTGTGGCTGCCGCAAAGCCGCGGCGCAAGAGGAATTGCGCCCGACGGGCGCGTTCGGCAGGGTCCGCGCTGCCCGCGCCACCATAGCGACGGCGAAGCTGAGCGGCTGCCGAAGCGTCCCAGTCGACCTCGGCTTCTTCCAGCAATTCGCGAATCCTCGCATCGGCCACGCCATGGCTTTTCAGCTCGACGCGCAGGCGCACCGGGCCATAGCCCTGGGCGATCCGGCTGCGCAGCAGCACTTCGGCGAAGCGGTCGTCGTCCTGGTAGTGCTGCTCGCCGAGTCGATCGAGCGCCGCACTGGTTTCCTCGCCTTCGTAACCGCCCTGGCGAAGCTTGGTCTTCAGCTCCTTGCGCGAATGTTCGCGACGAGCCAGCAGGCCCAGTGCCTTGTCGTAGGCGCTGCGCTGCGGCGTGGCCGGCTGATTCCTGCCGGAGCCGCCGGCGCCGGGACGGCGCTTCATGCTCATGCAGACGGACATGGCCCGGTCAAGCCGGGCCATGTCGTGTGCCGCAGGTCGTCAACCATCACGACTCACGCTTCCTCGAGTGCCTCTTCGGCAGCCGCAGCAGAGGGCTTGCCGACCGGAACCAGCAGGCGGGCGCGCAGTTCGGCGTCGACCTCGTTGGCGATGGCGGGATGCTCGCGCAGGAACTGGCGCACGTTCTCCTTGCCCTGGCCGATCCGATCGCCCTTGTAGCTGTACCAGGCACCGGACTTGTCGATCAGGTTTTCCTTCACGCCCAGCTCGATGATCTCGCCCTCGCGCGAGGTGCCCTCGCCATACAGGATTTCGAACTCGGCCTGGCGGAACGGCGGCGCCACCTTGTTCTTGACCACTTTCACGCGGGTTTCCGAGCCGATGATCTCGTCGCCCTTCTTCACCGCGCCGATGCGGCGGATATCCAGCCGCACCGAGGCGTAGAACTTCAGCGCGTTGCCGCCGGTGGTGGTCTCGGGGCTGCCGAACATCACGCCGATCTTCATGCGGATCTGGTTGATGAAGATCACCAGGGTGCCGGATTTCTTGATGTTGGCGGTGAGCTTGCGCAGCGCCTGACTCATCAGGCGGGCGTGCAGGCCGACGTGAGAATCGCCCATCTCGCCCTCGATCTCCGCCTTTGGCGTCAGCGCGGCGACCGAGTCGACCACTACCATGTCGACAGCACCCGAACGCACCAGCATGTCGGCGATCTCCAGCGCCTGCTCGCCGGTGTCCGGCTGCGACACCAGCAGGTCATCGACCTTGACCCCCAATTTCTCCGCATAGGTCGGATCGAGCGCGTGCTCGGCATCGATGAATGCGGCAGTACCGCCCATACGCTGACAGCTGGCGATTGCCTGCAGGGTCATGGTGGTCTTGCCGGACGACTCCGGGCCATAGATCTCGACCACCCGGCCGCGCGGCAGGCCACCGACGCCGAGGGCAATGTCCAGCCCCAGCGAACCGGTCGACACGGTCTCGATCGCCTCGTTGACGCGGTCACCCATGCGCATGATCGCGCCCTTGCCGAACTGCTTCTCGATCTGGCCTAGGGCGGAGGTGAGTGCCTTGCGCTTGTTGTCATCCATCGTCTTGAATTCCGGTTGGGCTGTGATTGATGGGCATGCTGCGCGCGTCGTGTCTCACACATTGCGATCAGCGGGCCAGATGCTCAGTATCCCACAACGGTCAAGCCGGTCTGGCGGCCGGCAGCCCACTATGGCGTCAGGGTTTGGCGCAGACCGCTGAGCGCCGCCGCTACGGTCTGCCGTCGGATCGCCTCGCGGTCGCCGGAAAATTGAAACAGCTGCGCACGTGCATGGCCGCCGTGGCGCTTCCAGCCAACCCATACGGTGCCGACCGGCTTGTCCACGGTCCCGCCGGATGGGCCGGCGATGCCGGTGACCGCCACCGCCACCCCGGCACCGAACCGGGCCAGCGCACCGGAAACCATTTCCAGCACGGTCTCCTCGCTCACCGCACCGGTTTGCTCCAGCGTGCGCGGATTGACCCCGAGCAAGGCCTCCTTGGCCTCGTTGCTGTAAGTCACCACACCGGCATCGAACCAGGCCGAGCTGCCCGGCAGATCGGTCAGCACCTTGGCGATCCAGCCGCCGGTACATGACTCCGCGGTAACCAGCATCAGCTTGCTCTGCTTCACGTCGCTCGCCACCTCGGCGGCGAGAGTCAGCAACTCGGCATCGGTGGGAACGGATGGCAGCAACATGGACAACCTCGTTGGAAATCATGAACCCTTCACGGACGGCAGTACCGACCTTTCCGCCTGATGGCCAGGCGAGGGGGAAGCCAGCCCCCATCCTCCCCGGATCTCATCGGCCATCGGGCTCCCGATCGTCCGTGTGATCGGGCTGCAGGCCCGACGCTCCCTTGAAGGGCTGCGCCAGCAACGCCGGCAGGCGCTGTTCCTCGTCTTCCCGAAACACTTCGATCCCCAGCGTGATCTGTACCTGCGGCACGGCCGCCTGCGCACGATAGGTTCCCAGCAGCCGATCCCAGCAGGACAGATGGAAGCAGAAATTACTGTCGGTCTCCACCCGACGGATCGAATGGTGGATCCGATGCATGTCAGGGGTCACCAGTATCCAGCGCAGCAGCGCATCGAGACGCACCGGCACCGCCACATTTGTGTGGGTGTACAACGAGAACGCGCTGAGCACGATCTCGAACGTCATCACGACCGCCGGAGCAGGCCCCAACAGCAGCACGGCCGCCATCTTGATGCCCATCGACAGCAGGATCTCCAGCGGATGGAAACGCACGCCGGAGCTGACATCCAGCGCCAGGTCGGTGTGATGCACCCGATGCAGTCGCCACAGCCAGCCGACCCGATGCATCAGTCGATGCTGCAGATAGATCACCAGATCCAGCGCCAGAAACCCGCCCACCGCTGCCACCGTCGTGGGAAGTGGCAGCAGATTCAGCGCGCCCACGGCATGCGCCTGGGCCCAGATCGCCGCATCCAGCGCAGCCCAGGGCACCAGCACGCGCAGGCAGACGACATTGAGCGCGCCCAGTGCAAAGTTCACCGGCCAGCGCCGGGTGCGCCGCGCCGGGCCGGGGTGGCGCGGCCAGGCGAATTCCGCCAGCGCCAGCACTGCCAGCAGTGCAAGGAATATCCCGAGCCGCATCATCATCGGGCGAGCATAACGTGAAGGTGCCAACGGGTGCGGTGAAACCGAAGCGGCATGGCCTTTTGCTACAGTTGAAGCATGCCGCAGACACCACGAGCCAAGCTCCCCGCGAAAGATTCCGTGAAGATCCGCGTCGCCAGACCAGACGATGCGGCCGCCATGGCCGCGGTCGCCCGCGCCGCCTATGCGGCATGGCCCGCCTCAAGCATCGCCACCGAGCGCAACTATGCGCTGCAGATCGCCGCCTTCCCGACCGGACAGCTGGTGGCCGTGGCTGGCAACCAGGTGATCGGCTACGCCACCAGCCTGATCGTCCAGCTCGATGACGACAGCCCCTGGCACAACCATGCCGAGGTGACCGGCTACGGCACCTTCAGCACGCATGATCCGGCCGGGCAGACGCTGTATGGCGCCGACCTCGCTGTGCACCCCGACTGGCAGGGCAAGGGCGTGTCCAAACTGCTGTATCAGGCGCGGCGCACGCTGATGAAGCGGCACAACCTCAAGCAGATGGTGGCCGGTGGCCGCATACCCGGATATGCCTCACTGCGCGGCCAGCTGACCGCACAGGAATACGTCGACAAGGTCAAGGCCGGCAACTTGAAGGATTCCGCGCTGAATGCGCACCTGCGCGCCGGCTACCGCGTCGAGGGGGTGCACTATGGCTATCTCGACGATCAGGAAAGCCTGGGCTACGCGACCCACCTGGTGATGCCGAACCCGGACTTTCAGCCGCGCAAGCGGCTGATCGCCGGCGCACCGGTGCGTCGCACCGCGCGTCATGTCCGGGTGTGCGCGACCCAGTACGACCAGCGCCGGATCAGCACCTTCGAGGACTTCGCCGACCAGATCGAGTACTTCGCCCAGAGCGCGGCGACCTATGACAGCCACCTGCTGCTGTTTCCGGAATTCGTGACGACCCAGCTCTACTCGACCTTCACCCGTGGCATCGCCCTGCTCGATGCGGTCGAGCAGCTCGCCGCGCTGGCGCCGCGCATCGACAGGCTGTTCCGCGACGTGGCCATGCACCACAAGCTGTACCTGGTCGGCGGTACCACGCCGGTGCGCACCGACAAGGGCATGCGCAACGTCGCCCATCTCTACACCCCCAGCGGCGGCACCTATACCCAGGAGAAGCTGCACATCACGCCGGCGGAGCGCGAATATTGGGGCATCACCCCTGGCGACGGCATCAAGGTGTTCGAGACCGCGATCGGGCGGCTGGCGATCGTGGTCTGCTACGACATCGAGTTCCCGGAACTGGTGCGCATGCTGGTCGAGCACGGCGTCGACATCATCCTCAACCCGTTCGCCACCGACGAGCGCAAGAGCTACCTGCGCGTGCGCTACTGCGCACAGGCGCGGGCGGTGGAAAACATGGTCTACGTGGTGATGTCGGGCAATGTCGGCGGTCTGTCGCACAGCCCGTCGATGTCGATCAACTTCGGCCAGGCGGCGATCTGCACGCCGAGCGACTTCGCCTTCCCGATGAACGGCATCGCCGCCGAGGGCATCGTCAACACCCAGACCGTGGTGATCGCCGACCTCGACCTCGGCGCGCTCGACATCCAGCGCCAATCCGCTTCGGTGCGCCCGCTGCTGGATCGCCGCCACGACCTGTACGAACTCACCGCCAAGGTACCGGTCGAGCACATCACCGTCATCTAGTCACCCACCGCATTGGCGAGATCGACGCTGCTTCGGCGGCCGATCCCGGCAACCGCGGTGAATCCATCTGTCGTCCTGAACCCGGAACCATCATGCCCGACCAGCCTGCGCCCACCCTCGAGCTCTCGCCCATCGTCGCCGGACTGTGGCGGATCGCCGAGTGGAAGCTCGACGTACCGCAACGAGTGCGCTGGATCGAACAGGCGCTGGAGCTTGGCATCCGCAGTTTCGACCACGCCGATATCTACGGAAACCATCAGGCCGAGGCGCTGTTCGGCGAGGCACTGCAGGCATCTCCCGCACTGCGTTCACGCCTGCAGCTGATCACCAAGTGCGGCATCCGGCTGCCCTCGGCACCGCAGCCACCGCGGGTCAAGCACTACGACACCTCGCCGGGCCATGTGCGGGCACAGGTCGAGCAGTCGCTGCGGAATCTGCACACCGAACAGCTGGATCTGGTGCTGATCCATCGGCCCGACTATCTCATGGAAGCCGCGGTGCTGGCGGAAACGTTCGCCGCGCTCACCCGCGAGGGCAAGGTCGCCCATTGGGGCGTGTCCAATCACGGCACCGGCCAGTTCGCGCTGTTGCACCAGCAGCATCCGCTGATGACCAACCAGATCGAACTGTCGCCGCTGGCGATGGATGCGCTGGACGACGGCACCCTCGATCAGGCGCAGCGACTGGGCCTGCGCCCGATGATCTGGTCACCGCTGGGTGGCGGTCGCCTGTTCAGTGGCGACGACGCGCAAGCCGTGCGCGTACGCGAGGAAATGACCGCCATCGCCACGCGCCTGGACATCAGTCTGGCGACCCTGGCCTATGCATGGATCCTGCGCCACCCCGCACGCCCGCACCCGATCACCGGCAGCGGCCGCATCGAGGGCTTGCGTGAGGCGGTTGCCGCGCTCGACGTGCGACTGGAGGCGCAGGACTGGTACGCAATCTGGACCGCCAGCACGGGACACGCCGTACCCTGACCACGGCCGCAGAGCCAGGGATCAGCGGTTGCTGACCCCGTGTGGCACATGGCCGGTCGCCACATGCTTGCGCGCGGACTCCACGTTGGCCGGTGAATCGTCGAAGAAGATGTCCGCGCCGAACGCATCGAGGAACGGACCCTTGTCGCGCCCGCCGAGGAACAAGGCCTCGTCGATGCGCACGCCCCACTCGCGCAGGGTGAGGATCACCCGCTTGTGGGCCGGCGCGGAACGGGCGGTGACCAGCGCGGTACGGATCGGCGAATCCTCGGCCGGGAATGCGGTCTGCAGGCGATGCAGCGCGGTGAGGAAACCACGGAACGGGCCGACCGAAAGCGGCTCGGCGGCGTGTTTTGTCTCGCTGCGGTGGAACGCATCCAGACCTTCCTCGCGCGAGACACGCTCGCCCTCGTCCCCGAAGATCACCGCGTCGCCGTCGAAGGCGATCCGCAGCTGTT
>JAPHUU010000255.1 GCA_026193555.1 Rhodanobacter sp. | reverse complement strand
GATCAACGGAATCACGTTGATCTCGAACTCATCGCCCTGGCGGTTGTTGCTGATACGCATCGGTGCAGGCTCAGCCCGCGCTCGGCGCGGCGGTGCGGCGCGGACGCGCCGGGGCAACGACAGGTGTTGGCGACAGGGTCAGCTCGTCCAGCAGCGCCGTGGCCTGCTTCTCCATCTGCACGCAATACCCTGCCACGCGCGAACGGAAGTAGCGGTGCAGCACGTAGGCCGGAATCGCCACCGTCAGACCAGATGCGGTGCAGATCAGCGCCTCGCCGATGCCGCCGGCCATCTTGGCCGGATCGCCGATGCCGCCTGCCATCACCTCCATGAACATGCGGATCAGGCCAATCACGGTGCCGAACAGGCCCAGCAACGGCCCGATCAGGGCGATCGTGCCCAGCGTGCTGAGGTAGCGCTCCATCCGGTGCACCACATGCCGCCCGGTGTCCTCGATCCGCTCCTTGATCAGCTCACGCGGCCGGTTGCGAACCGCCAGCGCAGAGGCCAGCAATTCGCCCAGCGGCGAGCCAGCGGCCAGCGTTTCGAGATGACGGGGATCGAGCTTCCCCGTGCGCGCCCATGCGCGCACCTCGTCGCCCAGACCGGGTGGCAGCACCGCCTTGCGACGCAGAGTCCACCAACGCTCGAGCACGATCGCCAGGGCGATCGCCGAACAGATCAAAATGGGCACCATCGCCCAACCGCCAGCCATCAGGATTTCCAGCACCTTGGGACTCCACGTACTGCTTGTCGACAAGCGCGCATGATAGCAGTGTCCTTCGACGGTACTGCGGACAGGGTGGCATTCCCCACATCGAATGATCCGCTGCGATTCAGACCACCGCTATTCGCGCCAGTAACGCCGCCGTCGCCGCCGCCAGCCCAGCTCACGCACGAAGCTGCCGTCCGCCGGGAAATCCAGCGGCAGCGCCCCCTCCTCGGCAGTGTTGAGCACCGGCACCCCGGCCTCGGCATAGCGCGCCAACACCTCGGGCCTGGGGTGGCCAAAGCGATTGCGCCAGCCAGCGGAAACCACCGCGAGACCCGGGTCTACGGCAGCAATGAACGGTGCACCGGATGACCGGTTGCTGCCGTGATGTGGCACCAGTAACACCGGCTCCGGACCTGGCCCCAGCGCGGCGGCCACCTGCGGCTCTACGGCGGCACTGATGTCACCGGTCAGCAGCATGCGCCCTCCGCGGCCCTCTACCAGCAGCACGCAGGAACGGTCGTTGCTCTTGCCACCTGGCGCTGCGCCCGCGAGCGGGCTGAGCACGCGAAAACGCACGCCATCCCACTGCCATGCCAGGCCGGCGTGGCATGGCAGCATCGGCACGGACATCCGCGCAGGTTCGCCGGCATGGCGGACCGCCTGTGGAAACGCGTCGACAACGGCCCTGGCGCCGCCGGCATGATCGTTGTCGCCGTGGCTGATCATCAGCATGTCCAACCGACCGATGCCCAGCGCATGGATCGAGGGCAGCACCACCGCCGCACCAAGATCGAAACCCGACGGATAGCGCGCACCAGCGTCGTAGACCAGGGTGTGATCGCGGGTGCGCAGCAACACCGACAGGCCCTGCCCCACATCCAGCACCCATACCTGAAACGCACCGTCGACCGGCACCGTGCGCGATGGCAGCAGCAGCGGCAGGAACAGCAGCACGCCCAGCCAGCGCATGGGCACGCCGCGCGGCAGGAACAGCCACAGCGACCCCAGCAACGCCAGCAGCAAGGCCCATGGCGTCACGCTGGGCAGATACCAGTGCGCACCCGGCCAATGCGCCATCTTCTCCAGCAGCCACCACTGGGCGTGCGCCAGCAGCCCGGCCAAACGCAGCACCGGCGAAGCCAGCGGCGGACACAGCGCCAGCAGCAGCATGCCGAACAGCGCACAGGGCACGATCACGAAGCTCACCATCGGCACTGCGATCAGGTTGGACAACGCGCCGACCAGCGACGCCTGGCCGAAAAACCACAAGGTCAGCGGCAGCAAGGCCACCGTCATCACCAGCTGTCCGGCCGACAGCTCATGCAGGAACGCGCGCAGCCCGCGCCCCTGCGCCTGCAGGCACAGCATCAGGAACGCGACACCGATGAACGACAGCCAGAAGCCGGCTGCCAGCACCGCCAGCGGATCGACCAGCAGGATGGCGACCATGGCCAATGCCAGCGATTGCGCGCCACTGCTGGCGCGCCGGCTGCAGCGCGCCAGCGCCACGACGGCGATCATCAGCAGCGTACGCACCGTGGGCAGGCCGAAGCCGGCCAGCGCGGAATAGACGGTGGCTGCCAGCAATGCCGCAGCGGCCTGCGCCTGCGGCCGTGGCAGCCATGATCCGCAGCGCGGCCACAGCGCGTAGATCAGCATGGCCAGCCAGACGCCGAACACCGCGGCCACACCCACATGGAAGCCGGAAATCGCGATCAGGTGCGAGACACCGTTGGCGCGCGCGACCTCCCAGTCGTGCTGCTCCAGTCCCCGGGTGTCGCCTACCGAGAAGGCCTGCAACAAGGCCGCGTCATGATGACTGTGCACACGCGCCGCGATGCCAAGCGCGACCGCATCGCGCACCCCATCGACGCACCAGGCCGGAGCGGACAGCCGCGCGTTGCCGATGTCCTCGCGCACATAGCCCGTGGCAACGATGCCGCGCTCGAGCGCCGAACGCTCACTGTCGGCGCCACCAGGATTGAGCAGTCCACGCGGCCGCCTCAGGCGCAGCAGCAATCGCCAGCGGCTGCACGGATGCAGTGCCGGCGGATCGACATACCAGGCGACCGTCAACCGCCCATGCAGTGACAAGGGCTTGCCATCCAGCGTCGCCTTTTCCACTCGCAAGTCGAATCGGCTGGCATCGCGACGCACCTGCGGCAGGCCGGTGATGCGGCCGACCACCACGATGTCGCTGCCTTCCAGCGATCGCGGCAGGCGTGCATCCATCGCCAGCCCGCCGCGCCACGCCGCCCAGACCACACCCAGCAGCAGGAAGGCCAGCCAGCGCCAGCGCGGCCTGCGCCACGCCAGCAGCGAGGCGGCCAGCAGCAACAACGCGAGACACCACGGAGGTGGCAAACGGGGCAGCCATTGCACCAGCAGCACCCCGAAGAGCAGGGCCAGAGCCGCCGCAACCACTGATGGCATCCTTGCCGTTTCCGCCACCGGGCCCCACTCCGCTTCATCCCTGAGAGAATCGAGACTAACGCGGCAGCGACGTCAACGAGGACGAAAAGCGTGTAGGCCTGCGCCGCAAAGGCTGGGTCAAACCGTGGCGTCTTCCTGCAGCACGCCGTTGTGCAGCACCAGGGTGCGATCCATCCGTGCCGCCAGCCGGGTATCGTGAGTGACCAGGATGAAGCTGGTGCCGATCTCGCGGTTGAGTTCCAGCATCAAGGCGTAGACCTGGGCTGCATTGCCCTCGTCCAGATTGCCGGTGGGCTCGTCGCCGAGCACGCAGGCGGGCCGGGTCACCAGCGCCCGTGCCACCGCACAGCGCTGACGCTCGCCACCGGACAGCTCGGAGGGCTTGTGATGGGCACGCTTGCCCAGCCCTACCCGTTCCAGCAAGGCTGTTGCCTGCTGCTGCGCCTCGGCGATCGCGGTGCCGCGGATCAGCAGCGGCATGCACACGTTCTCCAGCGCGGTGAACTCGGGCAGCAGGTGATGGAACTGGTAGATGAAGCCCAGTGAACGATTGCGCACCCGGCCGCGTTCGGCATCGGACAGTTTCGACAGCACCCGGCCATCGACTTCCACTTCGCCGGCGGTCAAGGTGTCCAGCCCGCCGATGATGTGCAGCAGGGTGCTCTTGCCCGAACCGGAGGCACCGACGATCGCCATCGTCTCGCCGCGCTTCAGGCTGAAGCTGACGTCGCTCAGCACCTCGGTGCGCAGGCCGCCTTCATCGTAGGTCTTGGCGACATGGCTGGCGCGCAGCACGTTCTCGCCGGCGGGAGGGGGAGAGGTCGGATTCATGGCGATCTTATTCATAACGCAGCGCCTGCGCCGGCTGCGTGCGCGACGCGCGCCACGCGGGATAAAGGGTAGCCAGCAGCGAGAAGCTGAAGGTGAGCAGGGTGACCCAGACCACATCGTTCCATTGCAGGCGGCTTGGCACCTCGCTGATGTAATAGACATCCGGCGACAGGAAGGTGACGTGGAAGGTGTGCTCGATCCACTTGATGATGCCCGGCAGCTTCCACGACAGCAGCGAGCCCAGACCGACGCCGAAGCCGATCCCGACGATGCCGACCAGCACGCCCTGCACCATGAAGGTGCCCATGATGCTGCGCGGCGTGGCGCCCAGCGTGCGCAGGATCGCGATGTCGGCCTGTTTGTCGGTGACCAGCATCATCAGCATCGAGATCAGATTGATCACCGCCACCAGGATGATCAATGACAGGATCACGAACATCACCATTTTCTCCATCGACAGCGCGGAGAACAGGTTCGCATTGGTGTCCATCCAGGTCTGCACCCGGTAGACCTGACCCAGCTGGTCGGCCAGTTCGCGCGCGACCGGCCGCGCGCTGAACAGGTCGTCCAGGCGCAACCGGATGCCGGTGGGGCCGCTGAGGCTGTTGAGCTTCTCGGCGTCGCCCATGTTGACCAGGGCCAGGCCGGAGTCGAACTGCTCCATGCCCAGCTCGAACACGCCCACCACATGGAAGCTGCGCATCCGCGGCACGCCCCCCAGCGGGGTGGCGCGCATCTGCTGCACCGCCATGGTCAGCCGGTCACCGACGCCGACCCCGAGCGTCATCGCCAGCTCCTTGCCCAGCACGATGTTCCAGCTGT
>JAPHUU010000318.1 GCA_026193555.1 Rhodanobacter sp. | reverse complement strand
GGTGCTGGTCGAGATCAACTGCGAGACCGACTTTGTCGCCAAGGACGACAGCTTCCTGAAGTTCAGCGACGCCGTGGCGGAGGTTGCCCTGAACTCCGGCGCCACCGACATCGACGCCTTGAAGGCTGCCGCCTATCCGGGCGCCGGCAGCGTCGAGGAAGCCGCCAAGGCACTGATCGCCAGCATCGGCGAGAAGATCGACGTGCGCCGTCTGGCCCGCGTGGAATCCGATGGCACGATCGGCAGCTATATCCACGGCGGTCGCATCGGCGTGCTGGTCGCGCTGAAGGGCGGCTCCGACGAGCTGGCCAAGGGCATCGCGATGCACGTGGCCGCCATGAACCCCGCGCACATCCGTGCCGAGGACGTGCCGGCCGATTTCCTCGCCAAGGAAAAAGAGATCGCGCTGAGCCAGATGTCCGACAAGGAAAAGGCCAAACCGGCCGAGATTCTCGAGAAGATCATCACCGGCAAGGTTCACAAGATCGTGTCCGAAGTGACCCTGCTGGGCCAGCCCTACGTGCTCGACACCAACACCACGGTGGCGGATGCGCTGAAGAAGCAAGGCGCCGACGTCGTCTCGGTCGTTCGCCTTGCGGTCGGCGAAGGCATCGAGAGGGCGACAGAGGATTTCCACGCGGAAGTGATGAAGCAGGCTGGTCTGGCCTGATCTCTCTGCCGGCAGCGTTGCAGAAAGGCCGCGATCTATCGCGGCCTTTCTTTTTCGGGTCCCTGCCCACCCTCTTTCGCGCGGCCTGAGTCCCTCTCCCGATGGCGGGCATGGATCGCGCGCAGTGCGGCGACATCGACGCGTGCACTCGTCAGGCCGGAAACACTGACCGGGGCATCCAGGTCGCTGCAGACCCAGGCCGCACCGGCGAAATCGGCAGCGGCGAAATAG
The DNA here is from genome assembly GCA_026193555.1 of Rhodanobacter sp. Lineage (GTDB taxonomy): Bacteria > Pseudomonadota > Gammaproteobacteria > Xanthomonadales > Rhodanobacteraceae > Rhodanobacter. Next base: position 2,822 of record JAPHUU010000318.1, on the reverse strand, counting down.
CGGCTGCGGGTGATCAGGCACGCCACCCCCGCGGCCCGTGCGGCGGCCAGTCCGGCGGGCGAATCCTCCATCGCCAGCACCTCGGCGCAGGTGCGCCCCAGACGCTCGAGGACGAGGTTGTAGACCAGCGGATCGGGCTTCTTGCGCGGCGCATCCTCGGCGCAGACCACGGCGCGAAACAGGTCACGCCATTGCGCACCGAACAGATGGGGAAACAGGGCCTCGACGTTGCCGCGGCTGGTGGTGGTGGCCACGGCCAGCACGATGCCCTGACCCAGGCATTGCTCGATCAGCCGACGCACGCCTGGCCGGGGCCCGAGGCCACCCTGCTCGACCAGCAGTGCAAAGTGATGGTTCTTGCAAGCGTGAATGGATCGTGCAAGGCGCTCGCGCACGACCGGGTCCGGCGGGGCATCCTGCCGTTCGTCCATGTAGGCCAGCAGACGCTCGAAGCCGCCGGCGACACGCAACAGGCGACCGTACTCCGGCACGCCCCAGTGCCACGGCAATCCGCACTCGACGAATGCCCGGTTGAACGCGACCCGATGCCCATCGCGTTCGGTCTCGGCCAGCGTGCCGTCCACATCCCAGATCAGCGCTTCCAGCATCGCTCAGGCGTAACGCCCGGCCATCGCCTCGATCGCCACCGGCTTGATCCGGGGCGCCTGACCGGCCGATCCGAAAGCCTCGAAGCGCGCCTTGCAGATGCCGCGGGCGGCCTGCCTGGCGGCGATCAACGCCTTGCGCGGATCGAACTCACCCGGCTGCTCGGCCAGCAGCTTGCGCATCGCGCCGGTCATCGACAGCCGGATGTCGGTATCGATGTTGATCTTGCGCACACCGCTGCGAATGCCGCGCACGATCTCCTCCACCGGCACGCCATAGGTTTCCTTGATCTCGCCGCCGTACCGGCGAATGATCGCCAGCCATTCCTGCGGCACGCTCGACGAGCCGTGCATCACCAGATGCGTGTCCGGCACGGCGGCGTGGATCGCGGCGATGCGTTCGATCGCCAGGATGTCGCCGGTAGGCTGACGGGTGAACTTGTAGGCGCCATGGCTGGTGCCGATCGCGATCGCCAGCGCGTCGACGCCGGTTCGGGCGACGAAGTCCCGCGCCTGTTCGGGATCGGTCAGCATCATCTCGTGGCTGAGCTTGCCCACGGCGCCGACTCCGTCCTCCTCGCCGGCCTCACCGGTTTCCAGCGAACCCAGGCAACCCAGCTCACCTTCGACCGATACCCCCACCCAGTGCGCCATTTCACAGACCTTGCGCGTGACCTCGAGGTTGTAGTCGTAGGACGCCGGGGTTTTCGCATCCTCCAGCAGCGAGCCGTCCATCATCACGCTGCTGAAACCCGAGCGGATCGACTGCAGGCATACCGCCGGCGATGCGCCGTGATCCTGATGCAGCACGATCGGGATCTGCGGATGGGATTCGACCGCCGCCAGCACCATGTGCCGAAGATACGCCTCGCCCGCATATTTTCGCGCCCCGGCCGAAGCCTGCAGGATCACCGGCGACCGGGTTTCCTCGGCCGCCTCCATGATCGCCTGGATCTGTTCGAGGTTGTTGACGTTGAAGGCGGGTACGCCGTAGTCATATTCGGCAGCGTGGTCCAGCACCTGGCGTAGCGAAACGAGGGCCATGGAGTTCTCCGGGTCAGGGTGACAGGGCAGATGCAGTGCGTAATGTGCGTACCAGCAGGGCAATCTCGGGCAGGTTCTGGAACAGCCGTTCCGGCGCGGCGTCGGCGATGGGCCGTCCGGCGTTGTAGCCCCAGGGCACGGCCCACGCGGCAACGCCGGCATTGCGTGCGGCGGCGAGGTCGGTCTCCGAATCGCCCACATGCGCCGCATGTGCCGGCGTGCTGTCCAGCGTCGTCAGCACGTGCCGCAGCACGCCGGCATCGGGTTTCTTGCAGGGCAAGGTGTCGCCGCCGATCACCAGCTCGAAGTATTCGGCGAGCGCGTTCGCCTCGAGCACACGGCGTGCATGGCGCAACTCCTTGTTGGTCACGCATGCCAGCTGCACGCCGGCCTCACGCAACGACTGCAGCGTGTCGTGGCAGCCAGCATAAGGCTGCCCGAGAGTGCCGGCAGTGTCCGCATAGTGGCGATCAAACCCTGCCAGCACCCGCTCCACGTCGAGCCCGTCATCGGCGTCGATCCGACGCAGCAGCCGGCGCATCAGTTCGTGCGCACCGGCGCCGATCAGCTGCTCGATCTCGGCCTGCGGACGCGGCGCGCGGTCGAAGTCCATCAGCGTGCGATTGACCGCCAGGGCGATCTCGCCGGCGGTATCGACCAGCGTGCCGTCGAGGTCGAAGCTGACCACCTCGATCGTCATGCGAGCGTCTCGCCAACCAGCCGGGCCAGATGGGCCGCGGTCAACCCGAAGTGTTCGAATACTGCTGCGGCGGGCGCCGATTCGCCGAAGCTGTCCACGCCCAGCGCGGCTGTGCAACCGTACTGGCCCCACCAGCGGCTGACCCCGGCCTCGACGCCGATGCGCGGCAACGCGCCCAGCACGGCCTCGCGATAGGCACGCGGCTGCTGGTCGAAACGCGTCGAACTGGGAATCGAGACCACCCGTACCGGAATGCCCACGTCATCGAGTATCTGCTGCGCCTGCATCGCCAGCCCGACCTCGGAGCCGGTGGCCAGCAACGTGGCGCGCGCAGCATCGCGTTCACTCAGAACGTAGCCGCCGTGCGGGATGGCTGCACGCTGCGCCGCATCGCGCCGCTGCACCGGCAGGTTCTGGCGCGACAGCAGCAAGGCACTGGGGCGATCCCGCGCAGCCAGCGCCTCGATCCAGGC
>JAPHUU010000244.1 GCA_026193555.1 Rhodanobacter sp. | reverse complement strand
TTTGCCGAGGAAGTCGAGGTCGAGGAACCGGTCGATGGCGAGGAAGAAGCCAGCGAATACCTCCGCGTCGAGAACCCCGGCGCCGCCGGCAGCAGCGACAATGACAATGCCGACGTCAACGAATGGTCCGATGCTGGCGGCACGGCGGAGTCCCCGATCGATTTCTCCAACAGCAGTGTGGGCGCCAGCAGCAGCGCCGGCTCGCGCAACATGGAGGATTTCGAACCACAGAATGCCGCGCCAGAGACCCTGCAGCAGCATCTCCTGTGGCAGCTCAACCTGGCCGTATTCACGCCTCGCCAGCACGCCATCGCCATCGTGCTGATCGACGCACTCAACCCCGACGGCTATCTGGTCGAGGGGCTGGAAACCCTGCTGGGCGTGCTGCCGGCCGATCTCCATGCCACGATCGAGGAAGTGGACGCTGTGCGCCGGGAGCTGCAAGGCTTCGATCCGGCCGGTGTCGGCAGTCTGGATCTGCGCGACTGCCTGCGCGTTCAGCTCGAGCAATTCGACCCCGCCACGCCACAGCGCGACCTGGCCCTGCGCATCGTCGACAGCGGGCTCGAACTGCTCGCACGCAATGACGTGGCCCGACTCGCACGCCGCCTGCAAGCCAGTGGAGACGACGTCACCACGGCGGCACTGCTGATCCGCAGTCTCGATCCGCGACCCGGGGCGGCGCTGGACGCGACACCGGTGGAATATGTCGCGCCGGATGTCTATGCCCTGCGCGACGGCAGCCGCTGGCGCGTCAGCCTGAATCCGGATGCACAGCCGCGGCTCGGCCTGAACCAGCATTACTGCGGACTGATCTCGCGCGCCCGTGGCGAGGACGCCAGCTGGATGCGCGGCCAGCTGCAGGAAGCACGCTGGCTGATCAAGAGCCTGGAATCGCGCGCCGAGACCCTGCTCAAGGTGTCAGATGCGATCGTGCGCCGGCAGAGCGCCTTCCTCGACTACGGTCCCGAGGCGATGCATCCACTGGTGCTGCGCGAAGTGGCCGAAGAAGTGGGCATGCATGAATCAACCATTTCCCGTGTCACCACGCGCAAGTACATGCACACTCCGCGTGGCACCTTTGAACTGAAATATTTCTTTTCCAGCGGTGTGTCCACCGAGGACGGCGGCAGCGCTTCGGCGACCGCCATCCAGGCCATGCTGCGCAAACTGATCGACGCCGAGGACACACGCAAACCGTTGTCAGACCAGTCGCTTGCCGAGGAGCTTCAGGGCAGGGGCATCCAGGTGGCTCGCCGCACCGTCGCCAAGTACCGGGAGGGCCTGCGAATCCCCAGCTCCAGCGAACGCCAGCGGGCGGGTTGATTGCGGCAATGATCGATGCGGGAACTCGAATCACGCAAAAGCGTCCATATATCAATATCGAATGATTGACGATTTGCCACCGTCACAATGGCGGTGGCAAATCCACCCCGCCGCACGAAGCGGCAAGCACCACCAAGGAGGCGCACTATGCAATTCCAACTCAGCGGCCAGCAGATCGAAGTCACCCAGGCCCTGCGCGACCACACCACCGCCAAGATCGACCGCCTCACGCGACTCGACGACAAGATCGTCAGTCTCGTAGTGGTGCTGTCGATCGACAAACTGCAGCAATGCGCGGAAGGTACGCTGGGCGTGAGCGGCGCCATTCTGCATGCTGAAGCCGCTGGCCCCGATATGTACGGCTCGATCGACGTCGTATTCGACAAGCTGGTTCACCAGCTGCAGAAACACCGGGAAAAAATGAGTGACAAGCATCAGCGCGAGGCACGCGCAGAGCGCCAGTACGGCTGACCTCCCCCAGCCCCCCCCGCGGGCTCAAAGGCCCGCCCGGGTCACCGGTTCCCTGCGGGGAGCCGGTGACCCGCAAGACCCGATGATGGCATCCGATCGCAGCTCATCTGCGTCCCTACCGCCAAGCTGGCACAATGACCCCGTTGCCGCACCCCAACCGGGTTCCTGATACGGCACAAGGGATATCTGCTTGGATCGGATCAGCGCACGACAACTCTACGATAGCGTCCACGAACGCATGGGCCTGCGCTGGATGGCGGGCATGCGAGGCGAGTCGCGTGTGCTCGAACCGGCCGTAACCAAGACACGCCGGCCGTCGCTGATCGGCTATCTCAACGTCATCTACCCGAACAAGATCCAGATTATCGGCACGGAAGAGCTGAATTTCCTGGATGGCCTGGATTCGCGCCAGCGCTGGGAGGTAATGCAGAAGATCGCCGCCTACCAGCCGGTGGCGATGATCGTCACCAAGGAGCAGACGGTGCCGGCCGACTTGCGCGAAGTCGCCGAGGAAACCAATACGCCGCTGTGGCTCAGCCCCAAGCGCGGCCACGAACTGCTGACCTACCTGCAATACCATCTGGCGCGCATGCTGGCGGCGAAGATCACCCTCCACGGCGTGTTCCTGGAAGTATTTTCGATCGGCGTGCTGATCACCGGTGAGGCTGGCTCCGGCAAGAGCGAGCTGGCGCTGGAGCTGATCAGCCGCGGGCACCGGCTGGTGGCCGACGATGCCACCGAGTTCACCCTGATCGCGCCGGACGTGATCGATGGCGCCTGTCCCGAACTGCTGCAGGATCTGCTCGAAGTACGCGGTCTCGGCGTGCTCAATATCCGCGAGATGTTCGGTCACATGTCGGTCAAACCGTCCAAGTACCTGCGCCTGGTGATCCACCTCAAACCACTGCGCGAGGGCGAGGAAACCGACGCACTGACCCGCTTGACCGGCGACATCGGGCACCGCGAGATCCTCGAGGTACAGGTGCCGATGATGACCATCCCGGTGGCTTCCGGCCGCAACCTCGCGGTGCTGGTCGAGGCGGCGGTGCGCAGCCATGCGCTGAAGAGCAAGGGCATCGACCCGGCGCAGACCTTCATCGACCGCCAGGCGCATCAGCTGCGCCGGCTGCCACCATGGTGACCCCCATGAACGAAGACCCGAATTCCCTGCCTGTCCCTATAGTCGACCAGAACAAGATCCAGCTGATCGTGCTCACCGGCCTGTCCGGCGGCGGCAAGACGGTGGCGCTGCGCGCGCTGGAGGATCTGGAGTTCTATTGCGTCGACAATCTGCCCTCGGCCCTGCTGCCGCAACTGGTCAACGCCGTGGGCCGAGGCAAAGGCGGCAAGCATCGACGCATCGCGGTCGGCGTCGATGTCCGCAACAGCGGCGCCAACTTCGCCCAGATGCCTGCCGTGCTGTCGGCACTGGCAGCCGCGGGCGTGCAGGTGCACCTGATCTTCCTCGACTGTCGCGACGAGGTGCTGATCAAGCGCTATTCGGAGACCCGTCGCCGCCATCCGTTGGCGACCCGCGGCGTTTCACTGGCCGATGCGATCATCGAGGAGCGCAAGCTGCTGCGACCGATGATCGCGATCGCCGAGAAAGTGATCGATTCCAGCGAGCTCAACGTGCATCAGTTGCGGCGCCTGGTGGCTACCGGCTACGCCCAGGCCACCGAAGGGCTGACCCTGATGTTCCAGTCGTTCGCATTCCGCCGCGGTCTGCCGCTGGACGCGGACTTCGTGTTCGACGCCCGCTGCCTGCCCAACCCGCATTGGCAGCCGCACCTGCGCCCGCTGTCGGGCAAGGATGCGCCAGTGCGCGAATTCCTTGATGCCGACCCGCTGGTGGGCGAGTTTTACGTCGACACTGCGCGCTGGCTCGATGCGTGGCTGCCCCGCTTCGAGCAGGACGACCGCAGCTATCTGACCATCTCGGTCGGCTGCACCGGCGGACGACACCGCTCGGTCTATCTGGTCGAGAAACTTGCCGCCTACTATCGCGATCGTCGCGACGGCGTGCTCACGTTCCACCGGGAACTGAGTTGATGACGTTGCCGATGGCCCCCGGCGGAAACGGGGTGCGGACGACATGAGCGTCGGCGTGCTGTTGATGACCCACGAGGCGGTCGGTCGCGCGCTGATTTCCGCCGCGCACCATGTGATGCCCCATTTGCCGCTGCAGGTGATGGCGGTGGAAGTGCCGGCGCAGTCCGATCCGGACGCGATGCGCACCTTGACCGCCCGCCATGCACGCGAAATGGATCATGGCGATGGCGTGCTGGTCCTGGCCGATCTTTACGGTGCGACACCCTGCAACATCGGCCTTTCGCTCGCCGCCCTGGGCGTTCATCTGCGGGTGGTATCGGGCCTGAACCTGCCGATGCTGCTGCGCGTACTCAATTACGCGGAAAAACCACTCGACGAACTGGCCGAAATCGCGGCCAGCGGTGGCCGCGGAGGGATACTCATCGATCATGCTTGAACAAGACGTTGTCATTTCCAACCGGCTGGGGCTGCACGCCCGTGCCTCAGCCAAACTGGTACAGCTGGTTCATGGTTTCAAATCCACCGTATGGCTGATCAGCAAGGGGCGCGAGGTCAACGCGCAAAGCATCATGGGCGTCATGATGCTGGCCGCCGGCCTCGGCACCTCGTTGACCATTCGCGCCGATGGCCCGGATGAACAATCTGCGGTGGCCGCGGTAGTGGAGTTGTTCGAGCGGAAGTTCGACGAAGGAGCGTAAGGATGAGAGCCGGGTACGGAAAACAGGGACCGGGGAGCGCCAGGCACCGCGTCAGCCGTGGCGTATGCTTGTACTCGACCGTGATCGGACGGCATGACTTTGCGTGGCGTTTGTCAGTTGGCCGTTCCCCGTTCCCCGTTCCCCAAACGCCAGGAACCGAAGCATGAGACAGGTACTTCCCGGAACCGTGGCCGCCCATGGCATGGCACTGGGCCGGGCCCGGCTGGTCGAACCCAGCCGCTACGTCGTCGACACGCGCCCGTTGGCCGAAGACGAAATCGAAGGCGAACTGCATCGCCTGCATCATGCGCTGGACACCGCCCGGCTCGAACTGCGCGACCTGCGCGGCAAGCTGCACGGCGCGCTGGCGCGTGAAGTCAACGAATTCATCGACGCGCACACCCTGCTGCTGGACGACCCGGAACTGTTGCGCGGACTGGACGACCTGGTGCGGATCGGCCACTACCGTCCCGGCGCCGCGCTGAAGAAACAGCGCGACCGGCTGTCCGCCGTGTTCGAAGCGATGGACGACCCCTACCTGCGCAGCCGCAAGGAAGATGTCGAGCAGGTGATCAACCGGGTGATCTCCGCGCTGCAACGGCAAACCAGTCCCGAGGAACGCAAGCTGGCCGCGCGCGTGGGCGAGATCCTGATCGCCGACAGCATCGCGCCGGCGGACATGGCGCAGCTGGCCGGCTATGGTCTGCTCGGAGTGGTCGGCAGCTCCGGCAGCATCTATTCCCACAGCGCGATCCTGGCCCGCAGCCTGGGCTTGCCGATGCTGGTCGGCACCCGCGACGCGCTGTCCAGCATCAGTGACGACGACCTGATCCTGCTCGATGCCGAGCAGGGCGAGGCGGTGGTGCATCCCACCGCCCAGGACCTGTCGCGTTACCGCGCGTGGCAGCGAGAAGCGGCCAACGAGGGGCGCCGTCTCGCTCTGCTCGCCAACGCACCCACGCGCACCCGCGATGGCGTCGCGCTGAGCCTGCTGGCCAACGCCGAAACCAGCGCCGACGTGGCGATGGCGCGGGCGCGCGGCGCC
>JAPHUU010000138.1 GCA_026193555.1 Rhodanobacter sp. | reverse complement strand
GGAGAAATCCTGAAGGAACTGCTGCACGTTCTCGACCTTGGCGCCGCGCCAGCCATAGATCGCCTGGTCGTCGTCGCCGACCACGAAGACCTGGCCCGTCGCGCCGGCCAGCACGCGGATCCACGCGTATTGCAGCGTATTGGTATCCTGGAATTCGTCGACCAGCAGATAGCGCCAGCGCTGCTGGTAATGCTCCAGCACTGCCGGGTTCTTCAGCCACAATTCGTGGGCGCGCAGCAGCAGTTCGGCGAAGTCGACCAGGCCCGCGCGGCGGCAGGCATCCTCGTAGGCCTGGTAGATCTGCACGAAGGTGCGAGTGACCGGGTGATCGCGATGTTCGATGCTGGCGGGGCGCCTGCCTTCGTCTTTCCACTGGTTGATCTGCCAGCCGGCCTGGCGTGGCGGAAACTTCGCATCGTCCAGTCCCAGACCCGCGACGACACGTTTGATCAGCCGCAGCTGATCGTCGGCATCCAGGATCTGGAACGTTTCCGGCAGCCCGGCCTCGCGCCAGTGCCTGCGCAGCAGGCGATGGGCGATGCCATGAAAGGTGCCCACGGTCAGTCCCTGCGTGCCGCCGGGGATCAGCGCATCCAGCCGCGCGCGCATCTCGCCGGCGGCCTTGTTGGTGAAGGTGACGGCGAGAATCGCCCATGGCGGTACCCGTTCGACCTGGGTCAGCCAGCCAATGCGATGGGTCAGGACGCGGGTCTTGCCGGAGCCGGCGCCGGCCAGCACGAGGTAGTGTCCGGGCGGGGCACACACGGCTTCGCGCTGCGCATCGTTGAGCGGGTCGATCAGGTGCGAGACATCCATTCGGTCGATTGTAACGGGGCGGATTCAAATGGGCCCGAAAAGAAAACCGCCGGCTGGCGGCGACTTTCCTGATCGATCGATGCAGCTCAGCCCTTTTTCATGAAACCACCGACGGCCAGCAGGCCGCCGACCACGATGCCGGCGATGCCAAGCCATTGCGGCACGCCCTTGTCCTGGGTGGCTGTCAACTTGGCTGCACCGACTTGCAGAATGGTGCTGGTGTCCTGGTAACTCGCGTGGCCGGCGACGATCCAGATACCGGCGACCAACATGATGATGCCTATGACGATCAGTCCTGCGCGCATGGGTGTTCCCCTTGTGAATGTCCGCCTAGTATGCCGGGCATTCGTGTGCAGGGAAGGTCACGAATGCCCGGAGTGCAGACAAAAAAAGGCCCCGAAGACTAGGGGGAGTCTTCGGGGCCGGGTGGACGCGAAGACCCAGGGGAGAGGTTCGTGTCCGGTTGGCGGCTCAGGGGGGCGAGCCAGCCGTGGATGCCATTGCGTGCATCCACAGTCTTTGAACGTGGTTTGCCGGGAAAGTTGCAGTTTTCGGCAGGAAAATTTACCGATGATTCATGTGATGAAACATTAACCTGCAACTCCTTGTTTGCATGCAGATCGATGCGTCGCGCGCGTCGGGATTCGCCTCAATGTGCCTCGTCCCAGTTGGCGCCCACGCCAATATCGACCAGCAGCGGCACCGCCAGTTCCGCCGCACCGGACATCCGTTCGGTCACGGCGGCACGAAGGGTGTCGACGGCGTCCGCGCGGACCTCGAACACCAGTTCATCGTGCACCTGCATCAGCATGTGGACGTCGTCTCGGCCGGCAATCCATCCCGCCACCGCCAGCATCGCGCGCTTGATGATGTCCGCCGCACTGCCCTGCATCGGTGCGTTCACCGCGGCACGTTCGGCACCCTGGCGCAGGCCCTGGTTGCGCGAGGTGAGGTTCTCCAGATACAGCCGACGACCGAAGATCGTCTCCACGTAGCCGTCGCGATGCGCCTGCTCGCGGGTGGCATCCATGTAGGCGCGCACCCCGGGATAGCGAGCGAAATAGCGCGCCATGTAATCGCCGGCTTCACCTCGGTCAACGCCGAGCTGGCGCGCCAGTCCGAACGCGCTCATGCCGTACATCAGGCCGAAGTTGATCGCCTTGGCGGCGCGACGCTGGTTGTTGGTCACCTCCTCGGGTGCGACGCCGAACACTTCCGCCGCGGTGGCACGATGCACGTCGCCGCCTTCGCGGAAGGCACGCAACAGGCCTTCGTCACCAGACAAGTGCGCCATGATGCGCAGTTCGATCTGCGAGTAGTCCGCCGCCAGAACTTTCCAACCCGGCGGTGCGATGAAGGCCTGACGGATGCGCCGCCCTTCCTCGGTGCGCACCGGGATGTTCTGCAGGTTCGGATCGGAGGAGGAGATGCGCCCGGTCGCCACCGAACCCTGGTGGTAGCTGGTATGTACCCGGCCCGTACGCGGGTTGACGATGCCGGAGAGCTTGTCGGTATAGGTGGAACGCAGCTTGGCCAGACCGCGATAGTCGAGGATCAGCCGCGGCAGTTCATGGGTGTCGGCAATTGCCTCCAGCGCCTCCTCGTTGGTGGACGGCTGGCCGGTCGGGGTCTTCAGTTTCGCCTGCAGACCAAGCTCGTCGAACAGCACCGCCTGCAGCTGCTTGGGCGAATCCAGGTTGAACTCGCGCCCGGCGAGCGCGTAGGCCTCGCGTTGCAGCTCCAGCATGCGTTTGCCCAGCTGCTGGCTTTGCTTGCGCAATTCACCGACATCGATCAGCACGCCGCGCCGTTCCATGGCCGCCAGCACCGGCACCAGCGGAATCTCGATCTCCTCGTACACCCGACGCAGCTTCGGCGCACTCAACAGCTTCGGCCACAGTGCGTGATGCAGACGCAGGGTGATGTCGGCATCCTCGGCGGCATAGCGGCAGGCCGTGTCCAGATCCACCTGCGAGAAGGAAATCTGTTTCGCGCCCTTGCCGGCCACCTGCTCGTACTTCACGGTCTCGTAGCCGAGATACTTTCTCGCCAGCGAATCCATGTCGTGGCGGGTGGCGGTGGCGTTCCACACATAGGACTCGAGCATCGAATCGTGCTTGAGACCCTGCACCGCGATGCCGTAGTGGCTCAGCACATTGATGTCGTATTTCGCATGCTGGCCGAGCTTGGGTCGACTCGGGTCCTCGAAGATCGGCTTCAGTGCCAGCAGCAGCGCGTCGCGGTCGAGCTGCGCCGGCGCCCCCGGATAGTCGTGACCCAGCGGTATGTAGCAGGCCTTGCCGGGCTCCACCGCGAAGCTGATGCCGACAATCTCCGCGCGCATCGCATCGATGCTGGTGGTTTCGGTGTCGAAGGCGATCAGTTCGGCCTGGCGCAGCTTTTCCAGCCAGCCGTCAAAGGCCGCCTCGGTGGTGATCAGCTCGTATTCACCCGGCGCGGACCAGCGGGCATCTGGTAGGAGCGCACCCTGTGCGCGATTGGCCAGCGGGATAATTTCGACGGTCGCCGGTTCGCGCACAGGGTGCGCTCCTACAGATTCTGCCGCGGCATCGAGATCCTTCAGCGCCGCCTTGAACTCGTAACGGCCATACAGCGTGCGCAGCTGTTCAATGTCCGCCGCGCGCTGAGCCAGATCGGTGGGGCCGACCTCCAACGGCACGTCGGTCTTGATCGTCACCAGTGCGCGCGACAGCGGCAACTGGGGCAGCGTCGCGCGCAGGCTCTCGCCGATCTTGCCGCCGATCCGGTCCGCATTCGCAATCACGCCGTCCAGCGTGCCGTATTCAGCCAGCCACTTGGCGGCGGTCTTGGGGCCGCACTTGGGCACGCCGGGTACGTTGTCGACCGTGTCGCCGGTGAGCGCGAGAAAGTCGACGATCTGATCCGGTCGCACGCCAAATTTTTCGATCACCTCGGCGTCGTCGGTGACGGTGTTGCTCATGGTGTTGATCAGGGTCACGTGCGGACTCACCAGCTGCGCCAGGTCCTTGTCGCTGGTGGAGATCAGCACATCGATGCCCAGTGCCTTGGCCTGAAGGGCCAGCGTGCCGATGACATCGTCGGCCTCCACGCCCGGAACGCGCAGGATCGGAAAGCCGAGCGCGCCGACGATCGCCAGCATCGGCTCGACCTGGGAGCGCAGGTCATCCGGCATCGGCGGGCGGTGAGCCTTGTACTGGTCGTACAAGGAGTCACGAAAGGTCGGTCCGGGCGCATCGCTGACGAAGGCCAGGTACTCCGGCTTCGCCTTGAGCGTGGCGCGCAGCATGTTGACCACGCCGAACAGGGCGCCGGTCGGCTCGCCTTCGGCATTCGTCAGCGGCGGCAGCGCGTGGAACGCCCGGTAGAGGTACGAGGAGCCGTCAATGAGGATGAGTTTGGGCATGAGCCATTCTCGCATGTGCGGGCTAAACGTCGCGCTTCACGGAAGCGCGGCGGATGCGCTGCTATGCTGGTTTCCCCAATCGAGGCTGCTGTCATGAAAACCGCTATCTTGCTGACTGCTGCCAGCGTGCTGTTCGTTTCCAGCGCCTTGGCGCAGTCGCCCGCCGCAACGAATGCGCCGCCGCCTCCCGGCATCCACGACCCGGGCGTGAAAAGCGTGGAGCCAGCAGTTCGGACGAGCAGTGGACAGCCGGTATCCGCGAGTGCCCCGACGGGCGATGGCAAGCACATGACCCTGCCCGATGTCAGCGTGCATGAGCAAGGCGACAATCAGGTTCAGGAATATCGTCGAAGCGGCATGCTCTACATGATCGTCGTGACTCCGAAACACGGGATACCGCAGACCTACATGGTCGATCCACAGGGTCGTCTGCTCGACGAGCACGGCAAGAAGCCGGTGGGTACGGTGATGTACAAGGTGCTCGAATGGGGCAAGAGCAAGCCGGCCAGCGAAGAGTCGACCGCGCCTTCATCTGACGATGGTGGCCACTGACGGGCTCCGCGACTGCGTTTCATGGGTGCCGTTTGCAGGAGTGAAGTGGGGCGATCGCACGCGTGAGGATGCCTATGCCATTGCGTGAAAGTTGGCTGCTGTTTGCGTTGGGCTCGGCACTGTTCGCGGCGTTGACTGCGTTGTTCGGCAAGCTCGGCGTGATCGGCATCAATTCCAATCTGGCCACGTTCATTCGCACGGTGGTGATCCTGCTGGTCACCGCCGGTATCCTCAGCCTGCGCCAGGAATGGGTCAAACCCAGTGGCCTGCCGTGGCACAGCTGGATGTTCCTGGTGTTGTCGGGCATCGCCACCGGCTTGTCGTGGCTGTGTTACTACCGCGCACTGCAGCTGGGACCGATCAGCAAGGTGGCGCCGATCGACAAGTTGAGCGTGGCATTGGCGATCGTGCTGGGGCTGGTGTTCCTGGGCGAGCGGCCAAGCTGGCCGCTGCTGATCGGCGGCCTGCTGATCGTCGCTGGCGCGATGGTGATCGCGGTCTTCTGACCTCCATTACGCGAACGGGTATCAGTGCCTGAAATGCCGCATGCCGGTGAACACCATCGCGATGTCGTGCTCGTCGGCGGCGGCGATCACTTCGGCATCGCGCATCGAGCCGCCCGGCTGGATCACCGCGCGAATGCCGGCTGCTGCGGCGGCGTCGATGCCGTCGCGGAACGGGAAGAATGCGTCCGATGCCATCACCGAGCCGCGAACCTCGAGTTTTTCGTCGGCGGCCTTGATGCCGGCGATGCGCGCGCTGTAGATGCGGCTCATCTGACCGGCGCCGATGCCGATGGTCTGGCGGTCACGGGCGTAGACGATGGCGTTGCTCTTGACGTACTTGGCCACCTTCCAGGCGAAGATCAGGTCGTGCACTTCCGCTTCGGTCGGCACGCGGCGGGTGACGACCTTGAGGTCGGCGGCACCGACCATGCCGAGGTCGGTGGTCTGGATCAGCAGCCCTGAACCGACGCGCTTGGAGTTGTTGCCGGGATGGGCGGAAAGCAGGCTGCCATCGGCCGGCAGTGGAATCACCAGCACGCGCACATTGCCCTTCCGGGTGAAGGCCTTCAGCGCTTCGTCCGCATAGGATGGGGCCAGCACCACCTCGACGAACTGGCGTTCCACGATGGCGGTTGCGGTGGCGCCATCCACCTCGCGGTTGAAAGCGATGATGCCGCCGAATGCTGAGGTGGGATCAGTCTGGTAGGCGAGGTCGTAGGCACGACCGATGCCGTCCAGGCTCACCGCCACACCGCACGGATTTGCGTGCTTGACGATCACGCAGGCCGGTTTGCTGAAGCTGCGCACGCATTCCCATGCGGCATCGGCATCGGCGATGTTGTTGAAGGACAGTTCCTTGCCCTGCAACTGGTGGAAGGTCGCCAGCGTGCCGGGTACCGGATACAGGTCGCGGTAGAAGGCGGCCTGCTGGTGCGGATTTTCCCCGTAGCGCAGGTCCATCAGTTTGACGAAGCGACTGTTGAGCTGGCCGGGGAACGCGGCACGGCCGGCAATGGCGTCCTGCGATTCATTGAGTTCAAGTGCCGACAGGTAGTCGCTGATCGCACCGTCATAGTCGGATACGTTGTTGAACGCTGCAACTGCCAGCTTGAAGCGGCTCGCACGCGAAAGACCACCGCTGCGTTCGATCTCCGCCAATGCATCGGCGTACTGGTCGGGCGAGGTGAGCACGCCGACGTCATTCCAGTTCTTGGCCGCTGAACGCAGCATCGCCGGGCCGCCGATGTCGATGTTCTCGATCGCCTGTTCCAGCGTGCAATCGGGGTTGGCCACCGTGGCCTCGAACGGATACAGGTTCAGCACCAGCAGGTCGATCGGTGCGATGCCGAGTTCGGCCATCACGGCATCATCGGTGCCGCGCCGGCCGAGCAGTCCGCCGTGCACTTTCGGATGCAAGGTCTTGACGCGGCCGTCCATGATTTCCGGAAAACCGGTGAGCTCGCTGACGTCGGTCACGGCGATACCCGCTTCGCGCAACGCCTTCGCACTTCCGCCGGTGGACAGCAACTCGATGCCGACGGTCGTCAGTCGCTGACCCAGTTCGATCAGGCCGGTCTTGTCGGAGACGCTGAGCAGGGCGCGACGAATGGGGGTGACGGTGGATGCGGACATAGTGGCTTCACAGGGCAGGCAAGCCCGACATTATAGCCGAGCTGGCGGTGTGAGTCCGGGGGTGATGCCGTTTGGATGGCCAAATGCCCGCATGCCAGCGGTGTATCGGAGAAATCTACAGCAGTCCGTGTGCCGCCAGCTTCTTGCGCAACGTGGCGCGGTTGATGCCCAGTGCGCTGGCAGCCCTGCTCTGGTTGCCGTCGTGGAACGCCAGGACCTCGCGTAGCAGCGGTACCTCGACTTCGCGCAAGACCAGTGCATGCAGACCTTCAGCGCACAAGGTGTCGCCGATGTCGGCCAGATAGCGGCGCACGGTCCGAGTTACGCATTCACTCAGTGCGCTCTGCGAACTGGTGCTCGGTGACGACCCTTGCTTGGTGGTCTCGGCAACAGCCACGGCTACGGCATTCACGGGCATTTCCCCTCACGGACTGGGTGGCGACATGGGCCACTGCTTGTGGTTATGACTGCTTGCGCAAATCGCGGCACGTCGTGTGCGCCGGCTGGCAGGATGCGCGAGCTGTCGAGTCTACCCCCGTGAGGCGATAATTTTAAGTGCTATTCAAAACTGAAATCGAAAGCGACCGCCTTTTCGCCGGGATCCTTCGCTTCGATCAGCAGTACGGTGCTGCCCCCCGGCGCCAGTCCGCGGCGCAGGGCCGCGTCGTCGTCGAGGTAGTCGCGTGGCTGCAGGCGCCGCATCGCAACCGGTCGCCCCCGCGCATCCGAGAGGGTGATCTCCAGCACAGGATACGGTTGCGCAAATGCCGCGTCGTTGCGCACGCTGGCACTGATCATCAGCGCATCGGGCACGCTGGGGTGCGCTTGCACATTGCTGGCGACGAGTCGCAGTTTCTGTGGAGCGGCAATCAGCGGCAGCTGGCAGCCAAGCGCGGTACAGGTGCTGCGCAGCCAGTGGCCCATGACTGGATTGCGGATCAGCGGGCCGCGTTCGGCCCAAGCCAGCTGGCCAGAAAGCAGCAAGATCAGCAACAGGCAGGCGGCCGCCCATGGCCATTGCAATTCACCGGAGGCAGGGCGGCGGGGTTTGCGTTTGCGCAATCGCGCAGGTTCCTGCGCGTGCTGTTCGCGTACAAAACGCGGAGCAAAAACCAGCTGCGAGAAGTCCTCGGTATCGTGGTTGTCCGCTACCCGGATTTCGGCCTCGAGCACGGCTACCGGTTCCGGCTGTGGCCGGTACACCGCCAGCTCCAGGGTTGGCAGCTGGTGCGACTCCGGCTGTGTCGGCAGCAGGCGGAACGGTTCCGGCGGCAACTGTTCGGCGAGACTGGCCAGTGCATCGAACTCGATGCTGCAATAGCCGCAGCCGACATACCCGCGTGCCTGCGCGAGCAGGTTCACATCCAGCGAAAAGACCGTCTGGCATTCAGGGCATTGGGTATACATGCTGGCCGCTTCAGTCGACAGGATGCAAGCTTAACGCAGTGCCCGGGTCGCGCCACGTCGTTGCCGATGCTTTGTCCGGCTGGCGCGTCAACGACGACGACCGCTGATGCGGATCCAATCCTCGCGGGTATCCACCCGCAGCTCATCGAACCATTCGGCGTAGCGCTGCAGCAGTTCGTCCTGCTGGCCAAGCAGGATGCCGGAAATCGCAAACGGTGCACCGGACTTTGTCGCCGTCGCGAAAAGCGGAGCGAGCTCGCCCAGCGGTCCGGCGAGGATGTTGGCGATGAAGATTTCGGCCGGCTCCGCCGCCAGATCTTCCGGCAGGAACAGTGCCAGCCGCTCGGCCACACCGTTGCGCTCGGCATTGTCGGCCGAGGCCGTCAACGCCTGCGGATCGTTGTCCACCCCGACCGCACTGGCCGCGCCGAGCTTCAACGCGGCGATCGCCAGGATGCCCGAGCCGCAGCCGAAATCGGTCACGGTCTTGCCGCTCAGCTCCAGGCCATCGAGCCATTCCAGGCACAGCGCGGTGGTCGGATGGGTGCCGCTGCCGAAGGCGAGGCCGGGGTCGAGCCGCACCACCACGATGGCTTCGTCATTCGGCGGCTCGATGTTCCATGGATAGATCCACAGCCGCTGGCCGAAGGGCATCGGCTTGAACTGGTCCATCCATACGCGTTCCCAGTTCTGGTCCGCGACCTGGCGAAACAGCAAGTGATCCGGCTCAAGCCACGGCAGGAATTCACCCAGTGCCTCGGTCAGCCCGCGGCGGTCGGTGTGCTCGTCGAACAGCGCGTTGAGGGTGATCGTCGGCCACAGCGGCAATTCGCCCACGCCAGGCTCGAAGATTGCCTGCTCGTCGGGCGTTTCCGCATCGGCGTCCTGCAGGGTGATCGACAGCGCGCCCAGGTCATTCAGCGCTTCTTCGGCGCCGGGCTGCTGTTCGACGCGCACGACAAGGGAAAGTTCGAGCCAGGGCATGGGGAGTCCGTGGATGGGTTGAGCTCGGCACGGCCTCGCCGCTGCAAGGCACGCGAGATTGGGGTTCGCTGCGCATTCCCCAACCAGGTTGTCCGATCAGTGATCGGCGGGCGGGTGACCTTTCTGCTCCGCCATCCGCTTCTCCAGATAGTGGATGTTCTGCCCACCTTGCTGGAAGCCCGCGTCGGCCATGATCCGCTGCTGCAGCGGGATATTGCACTTGATGCCTTCGATCACCGTTTCGGTCAGCGCCATGCGCATGCGCGCGATCGCGGTCTCGCGGTCAGGGCCGTGCACGATCAGCTTGCCGATCATCGAGTCGTAGTTCGGTGGAATCTTGTAGCCGTCATACAGGTGGGTGTCGACTCGCACGCCGGGACCACCGGGAGCCTCGAAGCGCTTCACCGTGCCGGGGCTCGGCATGAAAGTATCCGGATCCTCGGCATTGATGCGGCATTCGATCGCATGACCGTGGATCACCACGTCCTCCTGCCGAATCGACAGTTTTTCGCCGCCGGCGATCAGCAGCTGTTCGCGCACCAGATCGATGCCGGTAATCAGCTCGGTGACCGGATGCTCGACCTGGATGCGCGTGTTCATCTCGATGAAGTAGAAGTGACCGTCCTCATACAGGAACTCGAACGTGCCGGCACCGCGATAGCCGATGCGGATGCAGGCGTCGACGCAGACTTTGCCGATCGCGGCGCGCTGTAGCGGGGTGATGCCGGGTGCCGGCGCTTCCTCGACCACCTTCTGGTGGCGACGCTGCATCGAGCAGTCGCGCTCGCCCAGATGGATCGCGTTACCCTGGCCGTCGGCAAGTACCTGGATCTCCACGTGGCGCGGGTTCTCCAGGAACTTCTCCATGTACACCTGATCGTTGCCGAATGCGGCCTTGGCCTCGGACTTGGTCATGGTCACGGCATTGCCCAGATGCGCCTCGGTGCGCACCACGCGCATGCCGCGGCCACCGCCGCCGCCGGCGGCCTTGATGATCACCGGATAACCGATCTCGCGGGCGATGTGCACGTTCTGATCGACATCGTCGCCGAGCGGGCCACCGGAGCCGGGTACGCAGGGCACGCCGGCGGCCTTCATGGCGCGGATGGCCTCGACCTTGTCGCCCATCAGCCGAATCACGTCCGCCGTGGGGCCGATGAAGATGAAGCCGCTCTGCTCGACCTGCTCGGCAAAGTCGGCACGTTCGGACAGGAAGCCGTAGCCCGGGTGAATGGCCTGAGCGTCGGTGATCTCGGCCGCGGCGATGATGCGCGGAATGTTGAGATAGCTGTCGACCGAGGGGCCGGGGCCGATGCAGACCGACTCGTCGGCCAGGCCGACGTGCTTGAGGTTGCTGTCGATGGTGGAATGCACCGCCACGGTCTTGATGCCCAGACTGTGGCAGGCGCGCAGTATGCGCAGCGCGATTTCGCCGCGGTTGGCGATGACGACCTTCTCGAGCATCCGGGCGGCCTCAGGCAATCACGAACATGGGTTCGTCGAATTCCACCGGCTGACCGTTCTCGACCAGGATCGCCTGCACCGTGCCGGAAACGTCGGCTTCGATCTGGTTGAACATCTTCATCGCCTCGATGATGCCCAGTGTCTCGCCGGCCTTGACCTGCTGACCGACCTTGACGAAGGCCGGCGTGCCGGGGCTGGCGGAGCTGTAGAAGGTGCCGACCATCGGCGCCTTCACCACGTGGCCAGCGGGCAGGGCGTCGGCGACCGGTGCCTCGGCGGCGGGCGCAATCGGCGCAACGGCGATCGGTGCGGGCGCGGCCACCGGGGCGGCAGCGATGGGCGCCGCGTTCTTGGGTACGCGCGACAGGCGCACCACTTCCTCGCCTTCCTTGATCTCCAGTTCGGCGAGGTTGGATTCCTCGAGCAGGTCGATCAGTTTCTTGATTTTGCGCAAATCCATCGGATCAGCCTTTTGGTCAGTCATGCCACTGCGTGTGGCCGGAGAGGAACAGGGTCGGCCGGACGGCCAGGAGTATTCAGTTCGCGACGGTGGAGTGGGTGGCCGAGGCCGGCAGTCGCTGGATCGCTGCATCCAGCGCCAGTCGGTAACTGACGGCGCCAAAGCCGCAGATTACGCCGATCGCGATATCCGACAGGTACGAATGATGGCGGAACGGCTCGCGCGCATGCACGTTGGACAGGTGCACCTCGATGAACGGGATCGCCACCGCGACCAAGGCGTCGCGCAGGGCAATGCTGGTATGGGTGAACGCGGCGGGGTTGAACAGGATCATCGCGGTCTGGTCGTCGCGGCCCTGCTGGATACGGCCAATCAGCTCGTGCTCGGCATTGGACTGGAACCAGACCAGCTCATGGCCCGCAGCCTGCGCCCGCTCGGCCAGCTGCCCGTTGATCTCCGCCAGCGTCTCGTGCCCGTAGATGTGCGGCTCGCGGACACCCAGCAGATTGAGATTGGGTCCGTGCAGGACCAGGATCTTCGCCACGAAACCGTCCAGCTTGCATCCGGCACTCCCGGAATTCGATGGAGTGTGCACGCAGCGATGAAGCTTGTCCAGTTCACTGCAGTTCGACGATGTTAGCCGGAGAAGCGCAGGTTTCCGTGCGTAAGCGTATGTCAGTCGTTGTCTTTTGGTGGCGTCGGGCCAGTCGTCAGCCATGCGGTCAGCTGTGACTCGGACAAAGCCCCCCGATGTGTGTCGATTACCTGCCCCTCGGAGTCAAGCAGGACACTGTAAGGCAGCACTTCATCCGTATCGCCAGCCAGCAGCGAGGTGCTCGGCGCGGTGAACTGGCCCAGCAGGATGGGGTAATTGACCGGGTACCTTGCCAGGAACGCACGTACCCGAGCCGGTTCGTCCATGGCAATGCCGACGATGATCGCCCCGTGTTCGCCGAACTTGGCCTGCATCCGGACCAGTGCCGGCAGTTCCTCGAGACACGGTTGGCACCAGCTGGCCCAGAAATTCAGCAGCACGCGGTGGCCACGATATTCGTCCAGCCGGTGCGGCCGACCGTCGAGGTCGGGCAACTGCAGGGCGTGCAGGCGCTGGCTGATCAGCGCCGTGTCGGGTGCTTGCGGTTGACGCAGGCGATGCTGCGTGTAGCCGCCGATCACGGCCGCCAGCGTGGCGAGGGCCAGAATCAGCCAGTTGCTTCGGCTCAGCATCAGTGTGCAGCCTCGGCCAGTGCCCGCTCGACCAACGATGGGGTCAGCACGGTCGAAAGCTGGCGGCCGGGGCCGCCATTGCGGGGAAACACCACATACAGCGGCACGCCGGGCGAGTGATACTGCTGCAGGAAGGCACCGATGTCGGGATCGACATCGGTCCAGTCGCCTTTCATGTAGACCGTGCCGGTGCGCTGCAGCAGATCGCGGAATGCCTGCGTGTCCAGCACCGTGTGCTCGTTGGCCTTGCAGGTGACGCACCAGTCGGCGGTCATGTCGACAAAGACAGGGGTTCCCGCCGCGCGCAGCGTTGCCAGCTTTTGCGGGCTGTACGCCACCACGCCCTTGGCGGTTGTTGTTGCGGTCGACGGCCGCGGCACATGGGTGAGCAGCACCATCGGCACCACCGTGGCCAGCGCCAGCACAACGACCAGTATCCGGCTGAGCGTCCCGCGGGAACGGCTGCGCTCGAACCACCACAGCGTCATCGCCAGCAGCACCATCGCCACCAGCACCAGACCGACGGCATCGGCGCCACGCTGGTTGGCCAGCACCCAGACCAGCCATGCCGCGGTCAGATACATCGGGAAGGCCAGCACCTGCTTCAGCGTCTCCATCCAGCGTCCCGGCCCCGGCAACAGACGGGCAAGTACCGGCACAAATCCGATCAGGAGAAATGGCAGCGCCAGTCCGATGCCCAGGGCCAGAAACACCAGCAGCGCCGACAGCATCGGTGCCGCGAACGCATAGGCCAGCGCGCTGCCCATGAACGGTGCGGTGCACGGGCTGGCCACCACCACCGCCAGCACGCCGGTGAAAAAATTCCCGGCCGGGCCGGAGCGGGTGGCGAGGCTCGCGCCGGTGTTGCCCAGCGAAGCACCGAACTGCACCACGCCCGACATTGACAGGCCAACCGCCAGCATCACGCAGGCCAGTACGCCGACCAGCAACGGTTGCTGCAATTGCGTGCCCCAGCCCAACGCGTGACCCGCCGCGCGCAATGCGAGGATGCCCATGCCCAAGGCGGCAAAACTGCTCAGTACGCCGGCCGAATACAGCAAGGCATGGCGTCGCGCCCGGGCAGGGCTTTCGCCGCTCTCCAGCACGCTGACCGCCTTGATCGACAGCACCGGTAGCACGCAGGGCATCAGGTTCAGTACCAGTCCACCGCCGAGTGCCAGCAACAATGCGGCCATCAGACTCACCTGCGGCGGTCCCTCGGGTGTCACCGGGACGGCGGCTGGCATCTGCACCGCCGGTGCCGCGGCGTTGGTGGCGAGCGGGCCGGTGCCTGTCAGATCGATGGTCACGCCGCGATCCATCACCGGATAGCACAGTCCATCCAGCTGACAGCCCTGGAAGCTGGCGTCCAGCTTCAGCTGATGCCGCCCCGCCAGATCGCCTTCCACCGCCACCGGCAGCTCAAGCTGATTGAAATACACGGTGGCATCGCCATGGTGCTCGTCGTGCTGAACAACGCCGGCGGGCCATGTCGGTTTCAGGCTGAGCCCGGGGGCATCGGTCAGCCGCAGCGTGGTCTGGTCGCGATACAGGTAGTAGCCCGGGGGCATCGTCCAGCGCAGCAGCAGCTGGTGCGGTGCGCTGGCCATGGCCTCGAAGCGGAATGCCTGGTCGGGTGGAAGGGCGCCTTGGTCGTTGCCTGCCGAGCGGCTGCCGAGAGTCTGCAACGCCGCGCCCAGCGAGCCGGTGGGGGCGTTCGGCGTGGATTGCTGCCTGGTGTCCGGCATGCCGCCGATGGTGGTGGTCCCGGCGGGCAGGGGCAGGTCGAGCTGTTCGGTATGTGGCGGATAGCAGATCTTCGGGTCGACCTCGTGGCAGCCCTGGTACTGCACGCTCAGTCGCAACCGGGTGGCGCCGGCGGCGACGGTGTAGGGCAGGGTGGCATCGACGGTGTGGTGGTAAGTCTCGATGTCGCCGAGGTACTCGTCGTGATGTTTCTCGCCGGCGGGCAGCTGTGCCGCGCCCAAGGTCACGCCATCACCGGCCTTGAACTTCATCCGGCCGCGGTAGAGGTAGTAATCCGGCGCAATCGTCCAGTGCAGCTTCAGCACGCCCGGTGTGCCCGCATCGGCACTGAGCTGGTAGGCCTCGGTGACTGGCAGCAGAGGGGCAGCCCCTTGCGCGACAGCCGGCAACGTGCACCACGACAGGCTCAACCAGACCAGCAAGCGGATGGCCCGGGGGCCGGCAGACAGGGATCGCATCAAGACTCCATCAACGGTGGGGCTCGCTCGGGAGCGGGCAGACGGACATTATGGCGCAGTCGTCACGTTACCCGCCTTGCCTGACCTGCGGTGTTGGCCCGCACCCAGTCCAGATAAGCGTCATGGCCATACTGCACCGGTACGGCGATCAGCTCGGGCAGCTCGTACGGATGCAGTTGCAGCAGCCGGGTCGTGAGTGCGCCGAGGCACGCGGTGGTAGTCTTGATCAGCAGCAGTTCTTCGCTGTCGGTGGTGAGGGCGCCCTGCCATCGGTAGGTGGAATGCATGCCGGGCAGCCGACTCACGCAGGCAGCCAGTCGCTCATCCACCAGCGCCGCGGCGATTGCCTGCGCGCTGGCCGCGTCGGGGCAGCTGCAGTAGCACAGCAAAACCGGGCTGGGGCTGGTCGAAGGCGTTGTCATCGCTGCAGCGTAAGGCAAAACGGTTTGTCGGCGCGTGGCCCGGTATCCATCCGACTTCTCACCACAGGCCTTGAAAGACGCCTGTGCCCACCCAATTAGCTGTCCACTACCGAATCGAACGCTTGCAGTGGCATGCTGTAGCGCTAAAATTGGCACTCGTCGACCGAGAGTGCTAGCAAGAGCGCCGATCCGGGTCGCCAAAGCCTTGTCCCACCTCACTCGTTACTGGAGCCATTCATGAGCACACTGCGTCCGTTGCATGATCGCGTCATCGTCAAGCGTCTCGAAGAAGAGCGCGTTTCCGCTGGCGGCATCGTCATCCCCGACAGCGCCACCGAAAAGCCCACCCGCGGCAAGGTTGTAGCCGCCGGCACCGGCCTGATCATGAGCGACGGCAAGGTCCGCCCGATGTCGCTGAAGGCCGGTGACACTGTCCTGTTCGGCAAGTACGCCGGCCAGGAAATCAAGATCGACGGCGAAGATCTCGTGTTCCTGAAGGAAGACGACATCGTGGCGGTGATCGAAGGCTGACGGGTTGGGGCTAGTGGCCTGATGGGTTGAGCGCGAATCAAAAGCGCGCACGCCAGTCGCCTTCGGCTCCTTCTTGCAGCACTTTCGCGACGTTTCCCATTCTTATTCAATTTTTTTGAGGCAAAAAAATCATGGCAGCTAAAGAAGTACGTTTCGGCGAAGACGCCCGCGCCCGCATGCTCAAGGGCGTCAACACCCTGGCCAATGCGGTCAAGGTCACCCTCGGCCCGAAGGGCCGCAATGTCGTGCTCGAGAAGAGCTTCGGCGCCCCCACGATCACCAAGGACGGCGTGTCCGTCGCCAAGGAAATCGAGCTGGCTGACCGCTACGAGAACCTCGGCGCGCAGATCGTCAAGGAAGCCGCCTCCAAGACGTCCGACGTCGCCGGTGACGGCACCACCACCGCCACTGTGCTGGCTCAGGCGTTCATCCAGGAAGGCCTAAAGGCCGTGGCCGCCGGCATCAATCCGATGGATCTGAAGCGCGGCATCGACAAGGCGGTGATCGCCGCTGTCGGCGAGCTGAAGAAGCTGTCCAACCCGACCGCGAACGACAAGGAAATCGCCCAGGTCGGCACGATCTCGGCCAACTCCGACACCAACATCGGCGACATCATCGCCACCGCGATGAAGAAGGTCGGCAAGGAAGGCGTGATCACGGTCGAGGAAGGTTCGGGCCTGGAAAATGAGCTGGACGTGGTCGAGGGCATGCAGTTCGATCGCGGCTACCTGTCGCCGTACTTCATCAACAACCAG
>JAPHUU010000194.1 GCA_026193555.1 Rhodanobacter sp. | reverse complement strand
TCCGCGGCAACATCACCATGAAGGGTTACCTGAAGAACCCGATGGCCACCCGGGAAGCGTTCGCCGACGGCTGGTTTCACTCGGGGGATCTGGCGGTGCTGGAGCCGGACGGCTACGTCAAGATCAAGGATCGCTCCAAGGACGTGATCATTTCCGGCGGCGAAAACATCTCGTCGCTGGAGGTCGAGGAGGTGCTGTATCGGCACCCGTCGGTGATGCTCGCTGCGGTGGTTGCCCGGCCCGACGAGAAATGGGGTGAGACGCCGTGCGCATTCGTCGAACTGCTCGACGGCGCGAGCGCCACCGAAACGGAGATCGTGGCGTTCTGCCGGGAGCGGATGGCGCGCTTCAAGGTGCCGAAGACGGTCGAGTTCGGTCCACTGCCCAAGACCGCCACCGGCAAGATCCAGAAGTTCGTGCTGCGCCAGCGCGCCCGCTCCATTGACCGCCAGCGCCAGCCGCCTCGCTGAGAAAAGCACGAACAGCTCGACGTGTCGTGGAAGATTCCGCCTCGCGATGCGTCCAGTTCCGCAACGCCAGTCGCTTCGGGTTTTGTGGATTCCAGCATTGAGGGTGTGGTGGATTTTGTGCAACCGGGCCGAACGGCTGCCCCTGCCGCGGTTTCCACACTGGACGCCGGATACCCGAAAGAACTGGCTGGGCGATCTCACCTGACCCGCTGGCCAGCGGGATCAGGCAACCGGTGTTCCTGGCGGCAGGCGGCGAAGACAAGCGGGCACCGATCTGCATCGGGGAACGTCACCACGCGTTCCACGTCAAGCTGCTCGACTTCCTCAGCCGCGACATCGGCGGTGCCGGGGCGCAATGACAACGGTGGTTTCGCTGCCGACCGCTGCCTGAGCGTGATGCGTTGCCTGATTGGCCGGTGCGTGCGCTGGCGGGTCAGCCGGGGCGGCGGGCGCCGAGCAGGATCAGCACTTCCTGCGCGCTGCGGACGCGTTCGGTGGCGCCGGGCAGGTCGAGGGTGATCTTCAGCTTGTCCTGGCCGTCGAGCTTGTAGACGCGGGGCAGGCTCTGGATCAGCTTGATGATCGCCATCGGCTCGACCTCGGGTTTCTCGCGGAAGGTGATGCGGCCGCCATTGGCGCCGAAGTCGAGCTTGCGGATGCCCAGCGGGGTGGCCATCAGCTTCAGGCTGGCTACCGCGAACAGCTGCTTGGCACTGTCCGGAAGCAGTCCGAACCGATCGATCATCTCCACCTGCAGATCGCGCAGTTCCTCCTCATTGCGGGCGCTGGCGATGCGTTTGTAGAGCGTGAGGCGCGCATGCACGTCGCCCAGGTAATCGTCGGGGATCAGTGCCGGCAGGTGCAGTTCGACGTCGGTCTCGTGCTCGCTGCTGAGGTCGAAATCCGGGATCTTGCCGGACTTCAGCGCGCGCACCGCGCGGTCCAGCAGCTCGGTGTACAGGCCGAAGCCGATCTCCTGGATCTGTCCGGACTGCTCGTCGCCGAGCAGTTCGCCGGCACCGCGGATTTCCAGGTCGTGGGTGGCCAGGGTGAAGCCGGCACCGAGTTCCTCCAGCGAGGCCAGCGCCTCCAGCCGCTTCTGCGCATCGGCGGTGATCGACTTGCGGTCCGGCACCACCAGGTAGGCGTAGGCGCGGTGATGCGAGCGGCCCACGCGACCGCGCAGCTGGTGCAGCTGGGCCAGGCCGAAGCGGTCGGCGCGGTTGATGATGATGGTGTTGGCGGTGGGAATGTCGATGCCGGTTTCGATGATCGTGGTGCACACCAGCACGTTGAAGCGCTGGCGGTGGAAGTCCGCCATCACGCCTTCCAGTTCGCGCTCGGGCATCTGGCCGTGAGCGATGCGGATCCGTGCCTCGGGTACCAGCTCCTGCAGCTCGCGCACAATGCGCTCGATGCTTTCGACCTGGTTGTGCAGGAAGAACACCTGGCCGCCGCGCGACAGCTCGCGCTGCAGCGCCTCGCGGATGGTCGCCGGGTCCCACGCCGAGATGAAGGTGCGCACGGCGGTGCGGTGCGCCGGCGGGGTGGCGATCAGCGACAGGTCGCGCAGCCCGGCCATCGCCATGTTCAGCGTGCGCGGGATCGGCGTGGCGGTCATGGTGAGCAGGTCGACCTCGGCCCGCAGCTTCTTCAGTTGCTCCTTCTGGCGCACGCCGAAGCGCTGCTCCTCGTCGACGATCACCAGCCCCAGGTTCTTGAACTTCACGTCCGGCATCAGCAACTTGTGGGTGCCCACGATGACGTCGATCTGGCCGTCGGCGAGGCGTTGCAACGCGTCCTTCACTTCCTTGGGCGACTTGAAGCGCGACAGCACGTCCACCCGCACCGGCCAGTCGGCGAAGCGGTCGGCAAAGTTGCGGTAGTGCTGCTGTGCCAGCAGGGTGGTGGGCACCAGCACGGCGACCTGCTTGCCGGCGCTGGCGGCGGCGAACGCGGCGCGCAGCGCCACCTCGGTCTTGCCGAAGCCGACGTCGCCGCAGATCACCCGATCCATCGAGCGGGCAGCAGCCAAGTCATCGAGTACGGCCTCGATCGCGCTGGCCTGGTCGGGAGTTTCCTCGAACGGGAAGCTTGAGCCGAATTCCTCCACCAGCTGGCGGTCGACGGCCATCGATTCGCCGCCACGCGCCTGCCGCTGCGCGTAGATCGCCAGCAGCTCGGCCGCCACGTCGCGCACCTTCTCGGCGGCTCGGCGGCGGGCGCGTTCCCACGCGTCGCCGCCCAGCGAATGCAGCGGCGCCAGCTCCGGCGAGGTGCCCGAGTAGCGGCTGACCAGGCCCAGCTGGGCCACCGGCACGTACAGCTTGTCGCCCTTGGCGTATTCGATGGTGAGGAACTCGCCATCCATGCCGCCGACATCCATCGAAACCAGGCCCTGGTAGCGGCCCACGCCGTGATCGACATGCACGATCGGCGCGCCGATGGTGAGCTCGGTGAGGTCGCGGATGATGCTTTCCGGATCGCGCGCGCCGCCGCGCCGGCGCTTGCGGTCGCGCTCGCTGCGCACGCGCTCGCCATACAGCTCGCGCTCGGTGAGCACGGTGATCGCGGGCCGGGTCAGTGCGAAGCCCTGCTCGAGGCCGGCGATAGTGATGGCGAACTTCGGCCCCATCAGCGCCGCTGCTCTTGTCCCCTCTGCCGGTGTGGGGGCGGTCGGGATGAAGGCGGACCAGCTGTCGATGGTCTCGGGTTTCAGGCCGGCACCGGCCAGGGTCTCGATCAGTGCCTCGCGCCGACCGGCCGAATCGGCGGCGATCAGCACCCGGCCGGGGTAGCTGGCCAGGAAATGCCGCAGCGCGGTGCCTGGTTGCTCGCCCTTGCGGTTCAGCGGCAGCTCGGGCGCGGGCTGGGTGCCGACTGTGACCGCATGGTCGTGACCTTCCGCGACCACTTCGACGCGCAGCCGCTTGTTGAGCTGCTCTCGCCACTGCTCGGGCGTGAGGTACAGCTCGGCCGGTGGCAGCACCGGGCGTTCGATGTCGTGCGCGCGCTGCTCGTAGCGTTCGGCGGTCTGCGTCCAGAACTGGTCGGCGGCGTCGGCTGCGCCTTCGCCCAGCACGAACAGCACGTCGCCGGCGAGGTAGTCGAACAGGGTGGCGGTCTGCGCGAAGAACAGCGGCAGGTAGTATTCGATGCCGCCGGGCGTGACGCCTTCCTTCATGTCCTGGTACAGCGTGCAGCGGCGCACGTCGATCGGGAAGCGCTCGCGCAGGTTGCCGCGGAAGGTCTTCGCCGCCTCGTCGGTGAGCGGAAACTCGCGCGCCGGCAGCAGCTCGACCTTGTCCACCGGCTGCTGCGAGCGCTGGGTTTCCGGATCGAAGCTGCGGATCGACTCCACCTC
>JAPHUU010000199.1 GCA_026193555.1 Rhodanobacter sp. | reverse complement strand
GAGGGAGCCGATGCGTTCGACGCTCCCGACGAACCGCTGCCGCTCGCCGAGCAGATCGACCACGCGATCCAGCGTAGCGGTCTGCGCGACTACTACGAAGCCGACTCGCGCGGCAGCGCCGAATCGCGCGTGGAGAACCTCGACGAACTGGTCAACGTCGCCAGCCGCTTCGAGCTGACCCCGGACGATCTTGAAGCAGGACTCAGCGAACTGTCCGCATTCCTGTCGCATGCCACGCTGGAAGCGGGCGAGAATCAGGGCGAATCGTGGGACGACTGCGTGCAGCTGATGACACTGCATTCGGCCAAGGGGCTGGAATTTCCGGTGGTGTTCCTGGTCGGCATGGAGGAAGGGTTGTTCCCCAGCCAGCGTTCGGTCGATGACGAAGGTCGACTGGAGGAAGAACGACGGCTTGCCTACGTCGGGATCACCCGCGCCCGCGAGAAGCTGTTCGTCACCCATGCCGAGTCGCGCCGCATGCACGGCACCGAATTGCTGGCGCGACCCTCACGCTTCCTGGGCGAGATGCCGGGCGAACTGATCGACGAGGTCCGCCCGCGGGTGCAGGTCAGCCGTCCGCTCTACAACGGCGCGAGCCGGCATGCGGCATCCAGCTCGCTGCAGGAGGATCTGCCGGTGAAGCTCGGTCAGCGCGTCAGCCACCCCAGCTTCGGCGAAGGCGTGGTGATCAGCGCCGAGGGCAGCGGCGCGCACACCCGACTGCAGGTGAATTTCGAAGGCGCGGGCAGCAAGTGGCTGGTAGCCGCGTATGCGAATCTGACGCCGTTGTAGGGCGCCCGCGGACCGGCGCAGGAAGGCCCCTGCCCGCGTTCGCCCACTTACGGCTTCAGCTCGGTCGCCGCATTGACCGTGGCCTTGCGCTCCTGCTTGCCCCAGCCGACGGATGGGCCGCGGAGTGCCGCCGACACCGAACGAACCACCACGTAGTACATCAGCTGACGGTAGCCAAACCGCTGCAGCACCAACCACCACAACAGGCTCCATTTCTCCTTCTTTTCCATCGCGAAGGCGAGCGCGGCGCCGGCCAGATCCACGGCCATGAAGATCGCGTAGAACATCCCGACCCGGATCAGGTTGTCCGGGTTGAACTGGCCACGATGCTGCAGGTAGTCAAGCCCGGTGGAGATGATCTGCCAGACCAGCAGCAGGTCGACCAGCGGCGAAACCACCGAGAACACGATCTGGAACAGCCATACCTGCGGCAGCGCCACCATGCCGAGCGCGCCATAGCGACGACGGAACAGGGTGTCGCGGTGCTTCCACAGGCATTGCAGGGTGCCGTAGGCCCAGCGGAAACGCTGGCGGGCCAGCCCGCGCATGCTGTCGGGCGCCTCGGTCCAGGCGATCGCCTCGCTGTCGAACAGGGCCCGATAGCCGGCCTTCTGGATCGCGATGGTCAGATCCTGATCTTCGGCCAGCGTGTCGCCGGGGAAGCCGCCCAGCTGATCGAGCGCCTCGCGTCGCCACGCACCGACCGCCCCGGGCACCACGGTGATCGCGCCCAGCGCGGCCAGTGCTCGACGCTCGAGGTTTTGCGCGGTGATGTATTCCAGCGCCTGCCAGAAGGTGATCAGGTTGACCCGGTTGCCGACCTTGGCATTGCCGGCCACCGCACCGACCCGCGGATCGGCGAACCAGCGCACCAGCCGCGGGATGGTGTCCGGTTCGAACTGGGTATCGGCATCAAGCGCCACCACCACGCTGCCCCTGGCCTCGCGCAATGCAGTGTTGACCGCATGCGCCTTGCCACCATTGGGGATCGTCAGCAGCCGTACCCGCGGCTCGTCGCGGTAGTGCTCGCGCACCACGGCCGAGGTGGCATCGACCGAGCCGTCATCGACCACGATCACTTCCAGGTGGGCGTAGCGGCTGTCGAGAATGCGGCGGATCGAGCTGACGATCACCTTTTCCTCGTTGTAGGCCGGGATCAGCACCGACACCAGAGCCGGCGGATCGCCCAGGGCAGGCGGCTGGCGGCGACGATCGCGCCGCCAGTTCAACAGCCCCAGCCCGCCCAGCAGGATCAGCCGGGCCACGCCGAGCCAGATCGCCACGAGAAACAGGCCGCGCAGGACGTGCCCGGACCAGCCCAGGGTCAGAAACACCGAGCGGTCAGCCAGGCGCGACAGCGAGCCCGGCGGCAACGGCGGCATGCCCTGATTGCGGCTCAGTCCGGCCAGCTCGGATACGGTGACGAATTGGTAGCCTTGCGCGCGCAGGGCATCGATCAGGATCGGCAACGCCTCGACCGTGTTGGAGCGATCACCGCCGCCGTCGTGCAGCAGTACCACCTGACCGTGGCGGTCGGGATTGGTGGTATGGATCTGGCTCAGCACGCTGCTGACGATTTTCTGGGCCGGCGGACGCTGCCAGTCGTCCGGATCGATATGCAGGCCCACTGCAATGTAGCCCAGCTTCTGTGCCAGCTGGATCGGCACCAGCTCGTCGGCCGTGGTCGGCTCGGCATCGCCGAAGTAGGGTGCACGGAACAGCCGCATCGAGCGTCCGGTCAGCGCCTCGAACAGCCGCTGGGTGGCGTTGAGTTCCAGCGCCACGATCGCCGGCGGGGTGTCGCCGAGATTGGGGTGGGTGAAGGTGTGGTTGCCGACATCGTGGCCCTCGTCGACCATACGCTGCACCAGCCGTGGTGACGATTCGGCATTCGCGCCAATGATGAAGAACGTGGCCGGAACATGCTTCGCCTTCAGGATGTCGAGGATCTGCGGCGTCCACTGCGGGTCCGGGCCATCGTCGAAGGTCAGCGCGATCTTGTGCGGCAAGGTGCCGACCCGCTGGATCACGTAGGACTGCGGCAGGCTGGTATAGCTTTCGTCCGCGATATCACCACTGCCCCCTTCCAATGCGAAGGTGCGCGTGCCGGCCGCCGGCGTGGAGGCGATCTGCAGGATTTCGCCCTCACCCTCGATGTCGATGTCCTCGCCCTGGCCGATGTCGTGCAGCTGAGCCGGCGCTGGCGTACCGTAGGCGCGTCCCAGCACCGACCAGACCGACGGATCCTCCGCGCCGAGTCGCCATACGGCATAGCCGAATGGCTGATAGGCGTCCGCCGCGTGGATCTGGTTGTAGGCGGTGACTCCGTCGAGGAACCACACGTGATGCACGGTTCCATCGTCCTCGCTGTACGAGAAATGCGGATTGCGGGTGTCCGGGTCGAAGCTGATATTGGCCTGCGCATCCGAAGCGCGATCCATCGCATCCTGGAAGGTCAGCGCCTCGGCGTTCTGGCCATGCGCCCAGTCGTAGCCGTAACTGCCGATCGCGATGATGGTCTGATCCGGATCGAGCTCCTTCATCCGCTTGTCGAG
>JAPHUU010000258.1 GCA_026193555.1 Rhodanobacter sp. | reverse complement strand
TTACGTCATCAAGATTCTCTTCATCGAGGATTCGCTCGAGGAGGCGGAACAGATCATTTCGCTTCTGCGAAACAATGGCATCGCAGTGCGCCCCACCCGCGCCACCAATGTCGAACAGCTGCAGGCTGCGGTAAATGAACTCGATCCGGACATCGTGATGTACGATCCCGCGGTCACCACCCTTGCACTGGGCGAGGCGGTACGCCTGCTCGATGCGTACGGCCGCGACTATTCATTGCTGGGGCTGGTCAGCAAGCTGGAGGCGCGAACCATAGCCGACCTGTTCGCAGGTGGCGCCCGCGGCGTCGCCCTGCGCTCCGAGCCGAAACAGCTGACCTCGATCATCCAGCGTGAATTCGAGGCACTGGTGACGCGGCGCCGGGTGCGCTGGTTGCAGACCGCACTGCGGGAGTCGGAGCGCCGTTGTGATGCCTTGCTGGACTCTTCCACCGATGCCATCGCCTACGTGCATGAAGGCATGCATGTTCGCGCCAACCGCGCGTATCTCGAGACGTTTGGCTACGAGAGTTTCGACGATCTGCTCGGCCTGCCATTGCTCGATCTGATCGATGCGGCCAACGCCGACGAAATGAAGACCTTGCTGAAAGGCCAGGCACGCCAGGGCAAATCGCCCGCCCAGCTGACCCTGCGAGCCCGACGCGCGGACGACAGTCGTTTCGATGCCACCGTCGAGTTCGCCCCGGCCACATTCGAGGGAGAGCGCTGCCTGCAGATCGTGTTCCGGCGGCAATTGGTCGATCCGGCCCTGCTGGAACAGCTGCAGCGCGATCCGGTCACCGGGCTGTTCAACCGGGCGCGCATGCTGGAATGCGTGGACGATGCCGTCGCCGCCGCCGCCAAGGGCCGCAAAGGCCAGTCATTGCTGTTGATCGAACCGGACAACTGGGCCTCGATCGTCGCCGGCATCGGACTGGGCAAGGCCGACGGGCTTCTCGCCAGCTTCGCCGACCGCGTCCGCATGCGGCTTGAAACGGATGATATTGCCGGCCTCTTGTCGGAACACACGTTGGGCGTCGTGCTCAGTCCGCGAAACGACGACGCCATCAAGGAGTGGATTGCCAGCCTCCAGCACAGCGTGAGCAGCGAGATATTCGACGTCGGCGCGCGCTCGATCACGGTCACCGCGAGCATCGGCGGAAGTTACCTGGGAGAGAAGAACGCCAACACGGAACTGCTGCTCAACCAGGCCAGCCAGGCCCTGCGCAACGCCCAGAGTCTGGGTGGCACCAAGGTGGAACTGCACGATCCGGCCGCGCGCGAAAAGGCAGACGACGAACGTGACCGCTATTGGCTGGAGTTGCTGCAGCAGGCCTTGGCCAAGAATGATCTGGTGCTCTACCACCAGCAGACCATCAGCCTGCAGGAAGCGGAGGGGGATTACTCCGAAATCCTGTTGCGCATGAACGGTCCGCAGGGCGAGGTACTTCCGGGCTTCTTCATGCCGATCGCCGAAAAACACAATCTCCATGGCGTGATCGACCGCTGGGTGATCAACCAGGCCATCAACACGCTGCAGGCCCGTGAGAAGCAGGGCCTGCAAAGCACGTTCTTCATCAAGCTGACGACCACGTCATTACTGGACGACACCCTGCTGCCGTGGCTTGACGATCGCATCAAGCAGGCGGCACTGAAGCGCGGTCGCATCGTGCTGGAAATGACCGAGAGCAAGGTGATGACCTTGCTGCGCCCAGCCCAGGAGTTCGTCAACGGCTGGAAGAAAATGGGCGGCTACTTCGCGCTGGAGCAATTCGGCTCCGGCCTCAACTCGTTCCAGCTGCTCAATCACATCGACGCGGACTATCTGAAAATCGACCGCAGCTACATGGCCGATCTGCCGCAACATCCGGAAAACCAGAAAAAGGTGGCCCAGATCTGCCAGCAGGCACACGACCTGAAACGCCAGACCATCGCCGAGTGGGTCGAAGATGCCACCAGCACCTCGCTGCTGTTCGCCTGCGGACTGGACTTTGTCCAGGGCAATTTCCTGCAGCAGCCGCAGCGGCTGGTTTGATTCCGGGCGCTGCGGCGCGGAGAAAGGCCACCGTCCTGCGGTAGCGACATGGCCGAAAGAAAAAAACCCGCGGAGCGATCCGCGGGTTTTTCGTGGCGCGAAGCCCCACCAGCCGAATTATTCGGCGGCGGCGGCCTTGGAAGCGGCCAAGGCCGCCTTGGCTACAGCCTTGGCGGCAGCAGCGGCGGCGATATCTTCCTTGATGCGCGCAGCCTTGCCTTCCAGACCACGCAGGTAATACAGCTTGGCGCCACGCACCTTGCCCTTGCGCTTCACGGTGACCGAATCGATCGCCTGGCTATGCGCCTGGAACACGCGTTCCACGCCGGTGCCGTGCGAAATCTTGCGCACCGTGAAAGCCGAATGCAGGCCGCGGCTGCGGCGCGCGATGACAACGCCCTCGAACGCCTGCACGCGTTCGCGGTTGCCTTCCTTCACCTTGACGTTCACCACCACGGTGTCGCCGGGGCCGAACTCCGGCAGCTGACGGGTGATCTGCTCGGCTTCGAACTGTTCAATGATCTTGTTCATGGCAACACCTGTGTATTTTCGGTAACTGCGGTCAGTCATCGACCGTTTCGTTGGGCCGCGGCCGCTCTAGTCGAGCATGTTCGCGGCGGAATTCATCCAGCAATGCACGCGACGATGGGTCCAGTGCACGCTGCGACAACAGATCCGGACGGCGCAACCAGGTTCGTCCCAGCGATTGCTTGTGGCGCCAGCGGGCAATTGCCGCATGATCGCCGGACAGCAACACCTCCGGCACGGAACCCAGCGCATCATGCACCGGTTTCGTGTAGTGCGGACAATCCAGCAGGCCATCCGAGAATGAATCCTGCTCGGCCGACAGCGCATCATTCAATGCACCTTCCTGCAAGCGCCCGACCGCATCAATCACCACCGCGGCCCCGAGCTCGCCACCTGACAGCACATAATCGCCGATTGAGAGCTCCTCGTCGACCTCGTGTGCCAGCAGACGTTCGTCCACACCTTCATAACGCCCGCAAATCAGGGCCAGTCGCGGCAGTTTCGCCAGCGCCTCCACCCGTCTTTGCGTCAGCCGCGTTCCCTGCGGACTGAGATAAATCACATGCACCGGTTCCGGC
>JAPHUU010000277.1 GCA_026193555.1 Rhodanobacter sp. | reverse complement strand
TGTAGTGGGTCGGCACGGCTGAATCAAGACGGTAAATGCCATCTTCAGTCCCCACCCACACGACGCCATCGGCGTCGACATGCAGTGCCGAAACCTCCAGGCCCGCAATGGCCTCCATCGGCCTAGCATCCCAGTGATAGTCGCCCTGCGGGCCGGCGATTGCCGCGCCGGCAACTTCAAACGTATCGTTCTCGTCGGCCATGTCGGACCACAGACGTCCTTGCCTGTCTTCGTGCAGCAGGGACATCAGCCGCGGCCCATCCGAAAACAACTTCGCGTAGTGGGTGTCCACGACAAACTGCTTCAGATTGCGGTCGAACCGGTAGACACCTGTCGAGGTGAAGAACCGCAATTCATGGTTGATGCGGTAAATGAACACCTCATCCAGGCGCGCCGAAACGGCCTGCGGAATATCGAAGTGCTCGATAACCGGGGCAGCGGATGCAGTGCCGCCGCCACTGTCAGGCAGGGTTACCCGCAACACTCCACGATCCGCACTCACGAGCCAGATATGGCGGCCCGAACCGTCGGCCATGGTACGCACTTGCGACGAGATTCCCGGCAGCTTCCCGGCATTCTTCCAATGACTTCCGTCACGCTGAAGCAACAGCACGCCCTGGTCGGAACCGACATAGATACGGGAGGGTTGCGCGTGCCGGCGAAGCATGACGAAGGCCGCCGCGTCTCCCGTGGAAACCGGCTTCGAGTCAGTTCCGTTCACGGCGTAAATGCCGTAGGAGTTGCCGACCAGCAGACTGGCTCCGGTGTCGAGCATGGCCCACGTCTGCCCCTCCAGCCCCTTGACCCGGGAGAAGTGCGCGTTGCCATCGTCATCGGCGTGCAGCTGGAACAGACCCTTGGTGGTACCCGCATACAAGGAGCCGGCAAATCGCCCGATGCTGAGCACCGCGCCGTCGAGTCCTGAATTCGGTGAGAAATACGTCAGCGGGGAGGCGATGTTTATCCGCGCAACGCCGTTGTCCAGCCCGAGCCAGAGTCCATGTTCGCGGTCCTCGTACATGGCAAAGACGGTGTCGTTGATGAGCCCGTCGCTGCGGCGCAATTGGCCGATCTGGTGCCCCTGACGATCAAGCAGATACACTCCGCCTTGCAACGTGCCCACGGCCAGCGAGCCATTGTCGAGCCACAAGCCGCCATAGATCTGATCGCGCGCGAGTGCCGCCGCGGCATCGGTCAGCCATGGTGAGTATTGGCTGCCATCGAAAGTGAACCATCCATTGTCGCGGGTGCCAATCAGCAAACCCGGCTTGCCTGAACCCGGCTCCGACCATGGCAACAAGACATAGATCTTTTCCGTTGCGAAGCGCTCTCCACCGGCGACGACGCGGAGCTTGCCGTCGACCAATTCCTCCAGACCAACGTTGGTTTCGCGCACATACAACCGGTCGCGAACCACAAATGCGAGATGAAACGAAGTCTTCGCCCTCCACGCATCAACCCGCCCATGACTGAAGCGAAAAATCGTGGCATTCGTCAGGAAGTAGACGCCCTTGCTGGACGGCAGCGCTCGCCAGACATCGGCAAAGCCTCGCAGGGACGGATCGACGCTGCCCAACAGCGAAACGTACCGCATGCGCCCCAACTTGTCGGGCGCCAGATAACCGAAGTTGCCGACGCAGCCGACGAACACCCGGCCGCTTTCATCGACCGCCAGTGAACGTACAACGCTGCGATCTGGAACCGGGATCCGGTTCCAGTGATTGCCATCGAATTGCAGCACGCCGTCGGCGCTGTTGCCGACATAGATCACCCCACGGTGATCCTGGACAACGGCCCAGTTTTGCGAACCGGCGGCGTAGGCCTCCGGACTGTAATTGCGGATCAGCGGAATCCCTTCGAGGGCTCTTGCAGGCTCGGAGACCGCGGGCGAACCAGGCATGGCCACGGCGAGTCCGCAGCCGAAGAGGCCAAGCCATCCGGCAAACAACAACGCGAGGCCATGCGGAATTCTCATGGGCTCTCCTGGCAAGCTCTCTGGTCAGTTCGCGCGCATGAAGGATTCATCATCGGGCTACCGTATTCGCCGTTCGACAGCCGCAGGAATTCCGTGAACGTACGCGGGACCCGTCGCGGCGGAGACCGGGCAGGTCGACCGCCATTGCATCGGTACGCTGTACTGCCCATTCAATAAATACATCGGCCTCCAACGGTCAAACCTTAGCGATCAATCGCCGACGCCAGCATGGCTCCGGCCGGGGTCGGCCGCCCTTGGCGGGGTGCGCCCGCTGCGGTGGCGATGCGGGGTGCAGGCAGGCGCCGCTGGGCACCATCAACCGAGGCTGCGATGC
>JAPHUU010000345.1 GCA_026193555.1 Rhodanobacter sp. | reverse complement strand
TTGGCCTGGTTGATCGCCGCCTGCACGTCCTGCGCGGCGATGTCGATGTCGCGATCCATCGCGAACTGCAGCACGATCGTGGACAGCCCTGCGGACGAATCCGAGCTCATCATGCTGAGACCGGAGATCTGCCCGAGATTGCGCTCCAGCGGCGTGGTGATCAGGGTCGCCATGGTGGTGGCGCTGGCACCGGGGTACTGGGTGGTGACCACCAGGCTGGGCGCCTCGATTTCCGGCAACGCCGACACCGGCAACTGACGAAAGCCCAGGATGCCGAGCAGCAGCACCGCCACCATCAGCAGCGAGGTGGCTATCGGTCGGCGAATGAAGAGGGTCGAGAATCCCATGGTTACCTGTACAACCTTTATTGGCTCGGCCTTGATTGGATCGGCCCTGATTGGATCGGCATCATCGCCGTGAAAGACATGGCGGAGGGGTCAGCGCACGACGGCGGCATAGTCCTCCCGGGATCCGCGCCAGCGGCCCCGACGATCAGTGATGGCGGCGGCCGCCTTTCTTGCCTTCCTTCCTGGCCTTTTCCAGCTCGGCCGCAGTCGGCGCCGCCGGCACTTCGCCGGGCTTGAGCGGCTTGACCTTGCTGCCCGGCTTGAGCCGGAACTGGCCCTCGGTCACCACGCTGTCGCCGACCTTGAGGCCACTGCCGATCATCACATGGCTGTCGCCCACTTCTCCTGCCACCACCACCGGCTGCATCTTGACCGTGTTGTCGCCCTGCACCTGATACACGTAGTCGCCGTCCGGGCCGCGTTGCACCGCCTGCGCCGGGATCACCAGGCCACCGGCGACCGTGCTCACCAGCAGTTGCACGTTGACGAACTGACCCGGCCACAACGCATTCTTGTCATTGTCGAACTGCGATTTCAGACGAAAGGTGCCGGTGGTGGTGTCGATCTGGTTGTCGATCACCTTCAGCACACCGCCGCTGGCGATCGGATGCCGGTCGACGCGGTCGAGCGCAGTGACCTGTAACGGCAAGCCGCCCTGCGCGGCACTGCGCACCATGTCGAGATTCTGCTCGGGCAGACTGAACATCACGTTGATCGGGTGCAGCTGGGTCAAGGTGACGATCGCGGTGCCGGTACCCACCACGTTGCCCGCATCCACCGCGCGGATGCCGGCCAGGCCATCGATCGGCGAGCGGATCCGGGTGTAGTCGAGCTGCAGCTTGGCATCGCGGATTGCCGCGTCGTCGGCCGCCACGGCCGCCGCGTACTGGGTCACCGTGTTCTGCTGGGTGACCAGATCCATCTTCGCCACGTACTGACTGTATTTCGGATCCTGCGAACGCTGGTAGTTGCTGCGCGCGGTCGCCAGCAGGGCCCGATCCTGGCTGCGCTTGCTGACGGCCTGGTCATAGCTGGCCTGGAACGTGCGTGGGTCGATCTGCGCCAGCACCTGTCCCTTGGTTACCGGCTGCCCTTCGGTGAAGTTGATGCTGAGCAGCAGTCCGCTCACCTGCGGATTCACGGTGACCGTGTTGAGCGCCTGCACCGTGCCCAGCGCGGTCAGGTAGACCGGCACATTCTGCTTGACCACCGGCACCACGGTGACCGGCACCGGCGCAGTATCCTCGCCGTCCTTGCCCTGACCGGTCGGCGACGATGCGGTGCCCGCTGATTTGTGCAGCAGCCGGAAGCCGATGGCTGCCACCACGATCACGACCATCACGGTCAACGCGATCTTCCAAAAACGCGACATGTGTAACTCCTGGACTGGAAGGTGCTGCAACCGGGCACCCTTGGCTCGAGCATGCTTGTTGGATGTTTCCGGAATCTGTCATCTTTCACCCGGACCGGGACACGGTCCAGCAGACCCTCTTGCTGAGTGAAAGCATAGGGGTAGTGGAACGGACTTGGACAATGCCGGTTGACAGGGGTAAGGCATGACCGATGGCAGGGTACAGGCCGGCGCAGGCTATCCGGGGAGGGGCGAGATCGCGTAACGCCTGCGGTCGGACGGCAGCCTGCAGCGACGAGCCTGAAACTTGCGCCGCGCTTCGTTTATAATCCCGGCCTTGTTGCCGACATGGGCTCAGGTCACGGGTTCACCGGCAAGCTGGTAGCGTGGCCTGCACCTGCAGGTGAGGCAATCCACACGGTCGCGGTTTCGCTGCAGCCGTGAAGCAACACCGACAAATCGGTCCGACTGGAGCTGCCACAGTGGCATTCCGGCCCGGCCTCTGACAGGAGTACGTGCGTGAGCGGTTCCATGACCAAATCTGACCGGGCAACGGTGCGCCAGTTGACCCTTTTCATCTGCGGCCTCCTGGCGTTGACACTGGCACTCATCTTCCTGGCGATGGCGATCTACAAACGCCAGCCAAGGGAAACCAGTCCCGTCCAGCAGGCACAGGTCGCCGAGCGACTGGCTCCGGCCGGCGCGGTCTACGCCGGCAATACCGGGCGTGCCGCCATGCAGGCGGCGGCAGAGGCCGCCACCAAGGCGACGGCCTCGCAGGTCGCCTACGGCGGCACCACCGATGGCAAGACGATCTATGGGCATCTCTGCACCAGCTGCCATACCGCCGGTATTGCCGGTGCACCCAAGCTTGGCGACAAGGCGATGTGGTCGCCGCGCATCGCGCAGGGCATCGACATCCTGATCAAGCATGCCACCGAGGGCTACCACGGTCCGGACGGCAACTTCATGCCGGCCAAGGGCGGCAACCCGGCGCTCAACGACGAGCAGATCAAGAATGCCGTGCGCTGGATCGTCGACCAGGCCAAGTAGGCCGGCCACTTCGACCGTGCACAAGGCGCCGCCTTCGGGCGGCGTTTTCGTTGGCGACCCAGATGCCCGGGCACGGCAGGGCGTCATCCCGATCCGCCAGGAGCGTACGGAACCGTCATGTCACCACGCCTGATCCCGATCGCCGCACTCGCAGCCTCCCTGCTCATTGGCTGCGCCAGCGTGTCCGCCAGACCGGATCGGCTGCCGGATGGTTCGCGCGCCAGACTGGCGATCCTGGAAACCACCGACATCCACGCCAACGTCCTCAGCTACGACTACTACAAGCTGAAGCCGGATGACTCTCTGGGTTTCGAGCGCACCGCCACCCTGATCCGCCGCGCGCGCGCGCAGTTCCCCAACAATTTCCTGTTTGACGACGGCGACACCATCCAGGGCAGCGTGCTGGCCGACTATCAGGCACTGGCCAGGCCGCTGCCCTGTGACCAGGAGCTGGCGATCTACCGTGCGATGGATGCGGTCGGCTACGACGGCGGCACGGTCGGCAACCACGAATTCAACTACGGCCTGTCGTTCCTGTCGCAGGTGACCGGCACACCGATGAACGTCGACGGTGGTCACCGCGACCGCTGCGACGGCCCGCATTATCCGCTGGTGCTGGCCAACGTCTACGGCGCGCGCGACGGCCAGCCGATCTTCCGGCCGTGGGCGATCGTGCACCGGGAGATCACCGCCTACACGCCGGAGGGCAGCCGGCTCAGCGTACCGCTGCGCATCGGCATCATCGGCTTCACGCCGCCGCCGATCATGCAGTGGGACAAGCAGAACCTCGCCGGCAAGGTCACCGTCAGCGGCGTGGTCGAGGCGGCGAAAAAGTACCTGCCGCAGCTGCAGGCGCAGCACCCGGACCTGATCGTGGCGATGCTGCACGGCGGACTCGACACCGCGCCGTACACCGCCAGCATGGAGAACGGCGGCTGGTATCTGGCCGGTGTGCCCGGCATCGATGTGCTGCTGCTCGGTCACTCGCACACCGAGTTTCCCGGCCCGCATTACGCGGGCATGCAGGACGTCGATGCCGAACGCGGCTTCGTGCGCGGCGTGCCGGCGGTCATGGGCGGCTTCTTCGGCAAGGATCTGGGTGTGATCCAGCTGACCCTGGCTCGCCAGCACGGCCGCTGGGTGATCGACCATGCCGCCAGCCACAGCGAAGTGAGGCCGCTGTGCCCGGACCCGGCGGCCGCGAAGAAGGACTCCTGCGTGCCGGCCGCCCCCCGGATCGCGCCACTGGTGGCCAAGCTGCAGCGGGCGACGATTGCCTACGTCAATACGCCGATCGGCGAAACCACCCGGCGCCTCAGCAGCTATTTCGCCGACGAGGGCAACATGAGCGCGCTGGCCCCGGTCAATGCGGCGCAGATCGACTACGCGCGCCGCGAGCTGCCGCGAGTTCATCCGGAACTGGCCGGCGTGCCGGTGCTGTCCGCCGCCGCCGCGTTCCGCACCGGCTTCGGCGGCCCCGACGACTACACCGACGTGGCGCCCGGCCCACTGACCCTGCGCAGCGCCGCCGACCTGTACTTCTATCCAAACACCCTGGCCGCCGTGAAGATCGACGGTGCCGGCCTCAAGGCCTGGCTGGAGAGATCCGCCGAGCGCTTCAACCGCATCGACCCGAGCCGCACCACC
>JAPHUU010000353.1 GCA_026193555.1 Rhodanobacter sp. | reverse complement strand
CGCGACCGCGCCCGCTGGACCGATGCACGGGTGCACGAATCGCTGCGGTTCGACGGCACCGCACCGACGCTGCGCGCCCCGTTCAACCACATCAACAACCCCACGCTGGTGCACAAGCAGCTGAAGGTGCTGCGCTACACCGAACTGAAATGCCGCGACTGGCTGGACAAGGGCAAGCCGGTGCGGATGTGGCAAACGCCGTTCGTGTTCGCACTGGCCTTCCTCAAGGACTATGTATTCCGGCTGGCGATGCTCGACGGTTGGCGC
Source organism: Rhodanobacter sp. (assembly GCA_026193555.1). Classification (GTDB taxonomy): domain Bacteria; phylum Pseudomonadota; class Gammaproteobacteria; order Xanthomonadales; family Rhodanobacteraceae; genus Rhodanobacter. Next base: position 2,308 of record JAPHUU010000353.1, on the reverse strand, counting down.
GGCTTCATGATCGCCCATACCGCCGCGAGCTACGCGATCTACAAGCGCATGCGCTACTACGAGATGCGCCACAATCCCGAGTCGGTAGCCAGCGCCGCCAAGCTGCTGCATCGACATGACATTGAGCGCTGAGCGCTCAGCGACCGTGCGGCACGAAGGGATGGTGCCCGCACGGCATCATCATCGCCTGCGCTCCCCTCGACGACCGAACGAAGCCCTTTTCGGGAGCGGAGGATTGAGCCGCCGGGTCGGTGCCGGTCGTTGTCCCGCTATCCTGCGAACCTGATGACTTCCGAGCTTCCCATGCCCCAGCCTGCCGAAAAGAAGCACTACCTTCTCTATGGTTCCGAGCGCTATGCGCTGGCGATCCTGCGGCCGATGCAGGAGGCGATCCGCGCCCGCGGCGACGAGGCGGCATGGTTCTTCGACGGTCCCGGAGCCGAGGATCTGGTCGCTGGCGAACGTCTGTTGACGGTGGCGGAGGTGCGGGCCTGGAGACCGCTGGCGGTGATCACTTCCAGCAACGCGGTGCCGCACTTCTTTCCCGGCGTGAAGGTCGAGACCTTCCACGGCTTCGATGCCGGCAAACCACGGCACATCTACATCCGCGGCTTCTTCGACCTGTACTGCACCACCGGCCCGCGCGACACGCAGGCGTTTGGCGAGGTGGCCGCGCGGCTCGGTCACTTCAAGGTTATGGAAACCGGCTGGCCCAAGCTCGACCCCTTCATGCGCGCGATCAGCGGGCCGCTGCCGCCGGTGCGCAAGCCCCCGGTGATCCTCTACCACTCCACCTTTTCGCCCTCGTGGAGTGCCGCCGAAACGCTGTACGAGGAGGTGAAACGGCTATCCCGCGACGGCCGCTGGCGCTGGATCGTCACCTTCCACCCGAAGATGAATCCGGACACCACGGCGAAGTTCAAGGCGCTGCAGAACGAGTACCTCAGCTTCGCCGAGAACGACAACATCCTGGAGCTGTTTCCGCAGGTCGACCTGATGTGCTCGGACACCTCCTCGGCGCTCAACGAATTCCTGCTCACCGGCAAGCCGGTGGTGACGTTCAAGAACCGCCGGCCGGGGCCGCAGCTGATCGACATCGATGACGCAGCGCAGTTCGAGCCGGCGATCGAGCACGCGCTGGCACGTCCACCGGAGCTGCTGCAGGCGATCCGCGACTACGCCGATGCGATCCATCCGTGGCGTGACGGCCGCTCCAGCGTGCGGGTACTGGAGGCGATCGATGCCTTCATCGCGTCCGGCGCCCGCAATCCGCGTCGCAAGCCGCTGAACCTGTGGCGCAAGCTGAAGATCCGCCGCCGCATCGGTTACTGGGGTCCGGCCTGACGTCGCGTGCGACACGTCGCCTTGCCGCGCGCTGGCGCAGGCTAGAATCACCGTCTTCCCGTCGAGAGCCTGCCTGTGCCCGTCCGCGCCTATAGCCGTTTCGAACACCTGCGAGCCCTGTGGCCCTGGCTTCCGCTGTGGGGACTGGCGGCCTTGCTGGCGATCTTCTCGCACGGTCCGATGCCGCTGTACTCGACCCGCACCCTGGCGGTAGCGTGGGAGATGTGGAGCCACGGCCACTGGCTGGTGCCCTACATCAATGGCCAGCCGTACAGCGAGAAGGCACCGTTGCTGTTCTGGCTGATCCAGGCCGGCTGGTGGGTGTTCGGCGTCAGCGATGTCTGGCCGCGGGTGCTGGAAGTGCTGATCGGCGGTACCCAGCTGGTGTTGATCGCCACCCTGGCGCGCCGACTGTTTCCGGCCCGGCCGTGGATGGCCAAGGCAGCGCCATGGTTGCTGATGTCGCTGTCCTATGCGTTCCTGTTCGGCCTGCAGATCATGTACGACGTGCTGCTGGCGACGTGGGTGCTGGCGGCCCTGTTGTGCCTCACCCCGAAGATGCATCGAACGGAACCGCGCTGGCTGCTGTTCGGGCTGTGCATCGGCGCCGGACTGCTGACCAAGGGACCGGTGATGCTGCTGCATGTCATCTTTCCGTGGTTGCTGGGGCCGTTGTGGAACGACTGGGCGCGCCAGCATCGCGCACGCTGGTACGGCCGTGGGCTGCTGTCGATGCTGCTGGGCAGCGTGATGCTGCTGGCATGGGCGGTGCCGGCCGGCCTTGTCGGCGGCGATGCCTATCGGCAGCGGCTGTTCTTCACCCAGACAGCCGGCCGCGTGGTCGACGGTCTGGCGCAGGTGAAGCATCTGCAGAGCCACGCCCATCCTACCGGCTGGTATCTGCTCTGGCTGCCGCTGCTGCTGTTTCCCTTCAGCGGCTGGCCGCGCGTGCCGGTGGCGGTGG
>JAPHUU010000183.1 GCA_026193555.1 Rhodanobacter sp. | reverse complement strand
CTCCGCGTAGCCGCGCAGATCGCCGGCCAGCGGAAAGCTCCAGCTGAACTTGCCGGCGCCATGCTGATGGCGGCCGCCACGGAACGAATCGCGCAGCATCAGGCCGAATTCCTGACCATGCCATTCGTGGACGATCTCGATTTCGCCGCGGCCGAGGTAGTCGCTGATGTCAGGGTTGTCATCGGTGCGGCGTGCCTCGGGGATGCGCCACCACGGTCGCAGCATCACGGTCCAGCCGTCCCGCTCGAAACCGATGTTGCCGATGACGCGGTTCCAACTGCGCGACAACGGGTTGCTGCGGCCATTGGATTGATGATCGAAGCCGATGCCCAGCAGCCTCCCGGTCCAGCCGAGCAGCTGGTAGTGGGTATCGAAGATCAGCATCGCTTCGGGTTCGTAGTTGGTTTCACGAAACGGACGCGACAACCTCGAGTTGTAGACCTGCCAGCGCGAGGACTGGGTGTAGCCGATCCACAGGTCACCGGTGTCGCCGAACACATCCTGCCAGACCTTGGTCTTCAGGCTCAGCTGAAATTTCGATTCGGTATTGTCCAGTTGCTCCCCCTTCGCCACGGTGTTGTCGGGGTTGGGGCTGTGCGGCTGGCTGTTCTGGTTGCTGGTGGCGAAAAGCGGCAGCACGTAGACCGGCTTGTAGCCGCGGATGTTGAACGTGCCCAGCTTGGTCTCCGGCGCCAGTTCCCAGCGGCTGTCGAGCAGTGACAACGGCCGCGCCACTTCACTATTGCCTTGCGTCGCGCTGGATGGGCGCTGGTTCTGTTCCTGACTGAAGATTGTCGGTGCGGTGGGCTGCGGGATGCTGCGCTTCTGCGCGATCGGCAGGTTGACCCGGCCGGTGACGTGGTCGTAGCAGATCAGTCGCTGGGCGTCGCTTTCAATCGCGGTGCAGGCGCGGATGTCGGTCGGATCCGGGTTCTGCCCATGCGCGGGCGCGGTGAACATGGCCACCGACAGTGCCAGGAGGGCGGCAACGGGATGACGTTTCATGGGGGATTCCAGCGCCTTCGGGATCGGTGGGTCGACGCGGAAGTCTACCCGACGGCTGCGGTCATTCGATCGTGTCTCGCGGCCGGGACATGACTGGACTGACCACGGCGCCCTGGCCATGGCCAGTCGTGACAACCAGAAGCTGCTTCACCCAGCGTGCGTACTCGGCCTTGCTGATCTTGCCATTCTTGTTGCGGTCGACATGGACGAAGTCGCTGGCCGGTGGCGGACAGGCTTGCGCCTGTTCTTCGCTGATCGCCTTGCCGACGGCGGCCAGTATTTCAAAAGCCGGTGCCGGTCCATGCGAAGGGCCGGCGCCGGTACGCTGTGAACGGCCAGTTCGCCCCGAGGCGTCTGATAGACCGCGGTGTGAGTGGACCGGGCGGCCGAGGAAGAGGTGGCGGGTGCCATCGCTGTGGCCGGTGGTGCATCCTGCGCGATCAGCGTGCCGGCAAACAGCAGTGCACCAAACGCAAGAGTGGAAGCAGCGGGTTGCGGAATTTCATCGCGAATACTCCATGTCAAGATGACGGGGCGGGAAAGTTTGCATGCGTCCGGCACCGCTTCACGGAGCACTTCCCGCATGTCGGCAACCGAATTCAAAGTCACGTCAGCAAAGGGTTTGTATATGCCAGCTCAAGACCGGGATCCGCCCATCGCGAAGGCGCCACGCCGTTGGACCTAGCTTCACCTGACCGCCGTCGCCTGAGCCTGGGTCAGGCGCGCCTGCTGCAACTGTCGGCGCAGGGTCTGTTGCGGCCGTTGCGGCGGCGCCCGCGGCCCAGCGATGTCGTCGCGACGATCGAACGCATGCGAATGCTGCAGATCGATACCATCCATGTCGTCGCTCGCAGCCCTTACCTCGTGTTGCAGGCGCGGCTCGGCGACTACTCGATGGAGTGGCTGGACGATGCGCTGGCCCGGGGACAGCTGGCCGAATGCTGGGCGCACGAGGCCTGCTTCGTCAGCGCCGCCGATCTCGGGCTGCATCGTGGCTGGCGCGAGCAGCGTGCGACACACTGGGCGCACCGACATGCCGCCCGCATGCACGGCGAGCAGCGCGTCGGCATGGACAACCTGCTGGCCGGCATTCGCACTTCCGGGCCGGTGCGTGCCGCCGACTACGCGCGTGATGCAGGCGATGCGCCGGCCAAGCCCGGTTGGTGGGCGTGGAAACCGGAGAAGCGCTGGCTGGAAGCGTGGTTTGCCCTGGGCGAACTGATGGTGACGCGGCGCGAGCGCTTTCAGCGTGTATACGACCTGACCGACAACGTGCTGGCGCGCCTCGATCCGCCGTTCGATCCCTCGCTGGCGGCGCTGCCGGCAGCCGATCTGCGCCGACGCTTCATCCTCGACAGCGTGCGTGCGCTGGGGGTGACGCCTGCCGCGTGGATCGCCGACTACTATCGGCTCAAACCGGCGGTGGCCGAACAGGAGCTGCTGCCACTGCTGGTCGAGGGAGAGCTGGTCGCAGTGGCGGTCGAGGGCTGGAAGGTTCCCGGCTATGTGCACCGCGATCACGCCGATGTGCTGGCGCAGGCCTTGCGTGGGCGGTTGCGCGCCACCCATACCGCATTGCTGTCACCGTTCGACCCACTGGTATGGGATCGAGCGCGGCTGCGCGCGATGTTCGATTTCGAGTACACCATCGAATGCTATACGCCGGCAGCGCGGCGGCGCTTCGGCTACTTCGTGCTGCCGATCCTGCATCGAGGCCGGCTGGTGGGTCGACTCGATGCCAAGGCCCATCGCGTGGCGGGCGAGTTCGAGATCAAGGCGCTGTTTCTGGAGCCGGGTGTGGCTGTTTCGCCGCGCCTGGTGCAGGCGCTGGCGGACACCATTGCCGACAGCGCCCGCTGGCACGGCACGCCGGCCATCAGGCTGCTGCGCACCCAGCCGGCGTCGCTGGGGAAGGCATTGCGCGCGGTCTGGCGTACCAGGGGCTAGGAGCGTGGGCGGCAGAAATCTTTGGGCTGCGATTGTGCTCTCATCCACAGGCTGCGCCGCTCGTCGGGCTTGCATAGAACGACCATGCGCGCCCTCCGATAGACGCATCCCATGGCGATAGCCCAATCTCGCTGTTCAAAGTTTCTGCCGCCCACGCTCCTAGCGCGAGGCAGCCAGGGGTCAGGGTGTGCCGCTGGCCGACGCCGTTGGCACGAAGTCGCAGGATTTGCCATGCAACGACTGGCGCAATTGTGCCGCCAGCGAGTTGCAGCGGGCAGCCAGTTGCGGTCGAGTGGCGGGGTTTCGCGAGTCGCGCAGCAGACTGGTGCGCATCGTCTGATAACGGGCCGGGAGCTGGTCGGGCGGAAAGATGTCGGCCGCCCGATGGCAGCCGAGATAGCTGGACAGGTAGTCATCGCAGGCCGCGATACCGGTATGGTCGGGCAGGCTGCCCACCGTGCCGGATCCGGTGGATCGGGCGGCCGGCTCATGGGCGCAACCGGCCAGCAGCAGGCTGCCGATGGCACTGAGCATGGTGAGGCGGGATGCGGCAGTCATCATCTTTTTCTTCTTGCTGGAGCCGCGCGGCTGGGCCGGCACGGCCGAATGGAATGACGGGCAAGTGATTGTCCGCAGGGCATATGGTTTGGCGGGCCGGGAAAACGGAGTGCCCATTGCGCTGGAATGATCGCTGGCAATGCGACGCCGGGGCGCGATCTCGCATCCGCCCGATTCTGTCGTTATCATTTGCCCACTGTGTTTGCCGGGGTCACCAGCGTTTAGTGGCCCGATGCAGCTGATCCGCGATCTGCCTCATCGTTCACCCCAGGGTTGTTTCCTTGCATGCCAGTAAGTCGATCGTGCTTGTGCACCTCGAATCTATAAACCCAATGGAGTGAAGATTATGTCAGACCGTCAGATCGGCACCGTCAAGTGGTTCAATGATGCCAAGGGCTTCGGTTTCATTGCCCGTGACAATGGTCCGGATGTATTCGTGCATTTTCGCGCGATCACCGGCGGCGGCTTCAAGAGCCTGCAGGAAGGCCAGCAGGTTTCCTTCAAGGTGGTGCAGGGCCAGAAGGGTCTGCAGGCCGACGAAGTAACCCCTGCCTGAGCGCCATGCCGGGTTATCCGGAACCGGGCGGTGCTGCCCGGTTTTTTATTGCCCGGTTCCCGCTGAAGAAAAATAACTTGACAAATCACATTTTTCTCTGAAATCCGTTATGCTTGGCGCGCTGCGTTTGCACGGTCGGGTGGGATCTCGGTGCGCGGTTTCCTGAATCCACATCGTTACCCGCTCCGCGTACACGCAGTACGTCGTCGGCCCAGGGGGGGTCGTTTTGTCTAGTGTCTGGATTGGATCGGAGTGAGTCATGTCGGATCGTGAAGTAGGTACAGTCAAGTGGTTCAATGACGCCAAGGGTTTCGGTTTCATCAGTCGTGAGAGCGGCCCTGACGTGTTTGTGCATTTCCGTGCCATCAGTGGTTCGGGTTTCAAGAGTCTGCAGGAAGGGCAGAAAGTCAGCTTCAAGGTGGTCACTGGCCAGAAGGGCTTGCAGGCGGAAGACGTCTCGGCAGATTGATTGTCACCGAGAACGGTATTTGAAAGGGCCGGCGCCAGCCGGCCCTTTTTTGTGCTGTGTGCGCCAATTCGCTAGCCTGTCCGAATGCCCGACCATTCAATCGAAATTCCTGCGCTTCCAGGCCTGCAGGCTGCCGCCGCGCAGGTGCGGTCGTCGGTGTTGTCTGTCACCGCAGACGATGGCTCCGAATTTGAGCTGTTGTGCGTCGAGCCGGTCACCGAATGGTGCCGATGGCTTTACTGGTTGCCTGCGCTCGGCGTGTCGGCACGGCATTATCTGCCGTTGGCCGAGGCGCTGGCAGCGCGAGGTATTGCGATGGTCGTGCACGAGTGGCGCGGTCTTGGTTCGAGCAGTCTGCGAGCCAGTCGTCGCAACGACTGGGCATATCGCGATCTGCTGATGTCCGATCTGCCGGCGGCGTTGGCGACGGTTCGTCAGCATTGGTCGCAGCCGGAATGCTGGTTGGGCGGGCACAGCCTGGGCGGGCAACTGGCAGCGATCTACGCCAGCCTGCATCCTTCCGAGCATGCCGGTCTGATTCTGGTCGCCAGTGGTTCACCTTACTGGCGCCAGTTTCGTCATGGGCGAGCGCTGGCGGCGGCTTACGTTGTCGTTTCCTTGCTGACGCGGGCACTGGGCTATCTGCCGGGCCGCCGGATCGGTTTCGGTGGCAACGAGGCGCGTGGCTTGATCGTCGACTGGGCGCGCACCGGTTGCACCGGACGTTACGCCGCGGCAGGAATGTCGCAGGATCTCGAAGGCAAGCTGGCGACGCTGTCTTTGCCGGTGCTGGCTCTGCGTCTGCGCGATGACTGGATGGTGCCGTCGGCGTCGCTGAGCTGGCTGCTCGACAAGATGCCGCTGGCGCCGCGCACCATGGCCGAGATCACGCCATCGGACCTGGATGGTCGGCCGGCGGGTCACTTCGACTGGATGAAGACACCCAACCCGATCGCCGACCGTCTGGCCCGGTGGATCGTCGGACAGGACCTTGGCGGCGCTTGATACACGGCTTGGTTGCCTGCATGTGAGGGAGCTGACTCTTGCCGGAATTGCCGATGAAACTGTTTGAATCATTTGCCCAGCGAGGGCTTGTCCTGCGCAACCGCCTGGTGGTGTCGCCGATGTGCCAGTACGCGGCCACCGACGGTCTGCCCGAACCGTGGCATCTGGTCCACCTGGGCAGTCGCGCGGTGGGTGGTGCGGCGGTGGTGATTGCCGAGGCTACCGCAGTGTCGGCAGCGGGACGCATCTCGCCCGGCGACACCGGTCTGTGGAATCAGGCCCAGCTCGAGGCGTGGCGACCGATCACGGGATTCATCAAGTCGCAGGGCGCGATTGCCGGCCTGCAACTGGCGCATGCCGGACGCAAGGCCAGCGCGAAGCGGCCGTGGGAAGGCGGCGGTCCGCTGCCTCGCGGGCAGGGCGACTGGCCCACGGTGGCGCCGTCGGCCCTGCCGTTCGATGCGGGTTGGCACACACCGCAGGCGCTGGACGACGCCGGTATCCAGGCGGTGATCGAGGATTTCCGGGCCGCCGCACAGCGGGCGTTGACGGCCGGCTTCGAGTTGATCGAGTTGCATGCTGCGCACGGTTACCTGCTGCACCAGTTCCTGTCACCGCTGAGCAACCAGCGCACCGACCGCTATGGCGGCAGCTTCGACAACCGCAGCCGCATCGTGCGCGAGGTGGTCGTGGCGCTGCGCGAGGTGTGGCCGGCGGAGTTGCCGCTGTGGCTGCGCATCTCGGCCACCGATTGGGCCGAACACGATGCCGGCTGGAACATCGACCAGAGCGTGCAACTGGCGCAGCAGGTGAAGCCGCTGGGCGTGGATCTGATCGACGTCTCCAGTGGTGGGCTGCTGGCGCAGGCCAAGGTTCCGCTGGCGCCCGGCTACCAGGTGCCGTTTGCCGCGCGGATCCGGCGCGAGGCGGGGATCGCCACCGGCGCGGTGGGGCTGATCACCGAGCCCGCGCAGGCGGCACAGATCATCGCCAATGGCGACGCCGACGCGGTGCTGATCGCCCGCGAGAGCCTGCGCGATCCATATTTTCCACGCCGGGCAGCGCAACAGCTGGGTGCGCGGATCAGCGCGCCGGTGCAGTATCAGCGTGCCTGGTAGAGCTCGAGGAGACACCGATGGATGCTTCCCCAAGACTGATTGAAGGCCAACTGCATGACCTCGGCGACGGCTTCACCGTGCGCCGGTTGCTGCCGGCGCTGCAAGCGCGCCACGTGGGTCCGTTCGTGTTCTTCGACCACTTCGGTCCGGCCCGGTTCGAACCCGGCAACGGCATCGACGTGCGGCCACACCCGCACATCGGGCTGGCCACGGTGACCTGGCTGTTCGAGGGCACGATCCGTCATCGCGACAGCCTGGGCAGTCTCGCCGACATCGCCCCCGGCGCGGTGAACTGGATGACCGCCGGTCGGGGCATCGTGCACTCCGAGCGCACCCCGCCGGAGCCACGTCGCGATGGCCAGACCCTGCATGGCGTGCAGATCTGGCTGGCGTTGCCGCAGGACGATGCGGAGATCGCACCGGAGTTCCATCATCACGAACGCGCCGCGCTGCCGCAGATTCGCCAGCTGGGTGTGGATGCGGTGCTGATTGCCGGCGAGGCCTATGGCCAGACCTCGCCGGTCCGGGTCTTCGCGCCGATGTTCCTGCTCGAGGTGCGGATGGAGGCAGGTGCCGAGCTGGCATGGCCGAGCGGGCATGTCGAGCGCGGCGTTCATGTGGTCGAAGGTGCCGTCGGCTGGGGCGAGCTTCAACTCGGCGCCGCGCAGATGGGCGTGCAGACCGGACCATCGGCACCGTCCCTGCACGCGCGCACAAGCTGTCGGTTGATGCTGTTCGGCGGCGCGCCGCTGGATGGCGAGCGACATCTGTGGTGGAACTTCGTGGCCAGCACAAGCGAGCGGATCGAACAGGCCAAAGAGGACTGGCTGGCACGGCGATTCAACCTCGTACCGGGCGATGAGGACGAGTTCATTCCGCTGCCGAGCTGAGCACCGCGCAGCAGCCTTGCGCCGGCCATGCGACTGGATCAGGCTTGAGGCCGCTCACCATGACGGAGCCGCGCATGTCCGGTTTCAGCAACTTCAGCGAGTTCTACCCGTATTACCTGAGCGAGCACGGCAATCGCGTCTGCCGCCGGCTCCATTTCATCGGCAGCAGCCTGGTGATCGCCATCGTCCTGCTGGCCGTGCTCAGCGGCCAGTGGCGCTGGCTGTGGCTGGCGCCCTTGTTCGGTTACGGCTTTGCCTGGGTCGGACACTTCGTGTACGAGAAGAATCGTCCGGCCACGTTCAAGCACCCGCTGTACAGTTTCATCGGTGACTGGGTGATGTTCGGGCAGATGTTGCGCGGCAAGGTCACGTTCTGAACATGGCGCAGCGCCGAGGCGACAACCTCAGCGGTATTTCTGATGGCAGCTCTTGCAGGCGTCGCCGATCGGCTTGATCGCGGCGGCCAGGGCAGGGCAGTCGACCGGTGCGGACTGCAGCGCCTGATCTAGCCTGGTCTGCAGCCGGGTGGCGGCTTCGTCGAACGGCTTCTCGGTCACGCCGAACACCGGCATGATGTCGGTCGCGGTGGACTGCAGGCGCTGCAGATGCTGTTTGCTGCTGACGGCGTTGCATTGCCCGGCCTTCAGCGCATGGCTCAGCTGGCCCATGTGATAGTCCATCGTCGTCATCACAGCCTTCGGCATCGGGTTGCGCGCGTTAAGTGCGCCGACCACGTTGACCGTGCCGATCACACCAATCACCAGTCCAAGCAAAATCAACAGGGCAACACGCATCGGATCGCTTCCATCGGTAGTCGGGAGCGGGTGAGGATAACCCGCGGGCTGCGTTCGATCCACGTGGCCGATAAACTCAGCATCCCTCGCAGCAAGGCCAGCCAGTGACACGTTTGCACGCACCGAGTATCCGCGCATGACCGATGCGACACTTCCCCCGGAACGCTTTGCGGGCGTGGAGCGGCTCTACGGCACCGGCAGCGTGGCGAAGCTGGCACAGGCGCATGTCTGCGTTGTCGGCATCGGCGGCGTCGGTTCGTGGGCCGCCGAGGCGCTGGCGCGCAGCGGCGTGGGTCGGCTCACCCTGATTGATGCCGACGAGGTCTGCATCTCCAACACCAATCGCCAGCTGCATGCGCTGGACGGCGAGTTCGGCAAGCCCAAGGTCGGCGTGATCGCGGCCCGCGCCCATGCGATCAACCCGACGATCCGGCTGGAGGCGATCGAGCGGTTCCTCACCCCCTCCACGCTGGATGAGCTGCTCGATCGCGGCTATGACGTGGTGCTGGATGCCTGCGACGCGTTTCGGGTGAAGCTGGAGACGATTGCCTGGTGCCGTCGGCGCAAGCTGCCGATCGTCACCGTCGGCTCGGCCGGCGGACGCACCGACGCCACCCAGATCCGCGTACGCGATCTGTCGCGCACCGAGCACGACGCCATGTTCAGCCTGATCCGCAAGAAGCTCCGCACGGACTTCAATTTCCCGCGCAATCCGACCCGCTACTTCGGCGTGTCGGCGGTGTACTCGTTGCAGAACGTGCAATACCCGCAACCGGACGGCACCGTCTGCGGCACCCGTCCGCCGGGCAGCGATGCATTGAATCTGGCCTGCGGTGGCGGGCTGGGCGCGGCCACCCATGTCACCGGCACCTTTGCGTTCGCCGCGGTGGGCAAGGTGCTGGAAAAACTTCTCGACAAATGAATCCTTCTCCCCGACGGGGAGAAGGTGCCCCGCAGGGGCCGATGAGGGGCGGGTGCTCGCGGAAAGGCAAAATCGAAACCCGTCCGGTTGAGAGCATGGCGTCGGGGCGGCCCCCACCCCAGCCCTCATCCTCCCGAAAAGGGGACTGCCTTCGGGGCGCCGCAGGGGGAGATGGAGCTAAGCCTCACCAACCCATGTAGTGCCCGCCGTTGATGGCGAGGTTGGCGCCGGTGATCCAGCTGGTCTGGTCGCCGGTGAAGAACGCCACCGCGTGGGCGATTTCTTCCGGCTTGCCGAGCCGTCCGACCGGGATCTGCGCCACGATCTTCTCGCGCACTTCCTCGGGCACCGCCATCACCATGT
>JAPHUU010000110.1 GCA_026193555.1 Rhodanobacter sp. | reverse complement strand
GTCTGGCCAAGCTCCCGGTTCAGGCTGCTGTGCGAGAATATTGACGATAGGCCGGGCGAATCTTCCGGCCAGCGAGGTTGATGATGTGGAAGAAAGTGTTGCTGGCGTTGCTCGCCAGCGGATTTGCGTTGAGTGGGCACGCCGCGGACAGCGGCAGCGCCACCGACGCGAGCCAGGCCGAAAAGACGGTGCGCCAGGCGGTGATGCGTCTGGCGCCGACGGTCGAGATCGACTCGATGCAGCCGTCCGCCTTGCCCGGCTTCTACCGGGTGATCGCATCGGGTCGCCTGGTCTATGTCAGTGTCGATGGCAAGTACATGCTCAACGGCGATCTGGTCGACCTGACCAGCAAGCGCAATCTCGGCGACGCGGCGTGGGCGGATTTTCGCAAGACCGAGTTGGCCAAGATGCCGGCTGCGCAGCGCATCGTGTATGCGCCGGCCCATCCGAAATACACCGTCACGGTGTTCACCGACGTCAATTGCGGCTATTGCCGCGCACTGCATGAGCAGATCGCCGCCTTCAACAAGGATGGCATTGCGGTGGAATACCTTGCCTGGCCGCGCGAGGGCGTGACCACGACCGCCGGCAAACTGACCCCGACCTACAAGGAAATGGTCTCGATATGGTGCGCAGCCGACCGCAAGGCGGGCTTCAACGCGGCGACGGACGGGCATGCGCCCCCTCCGGCCACCTGCACCAATACGGTGAAGGAGCAGTTCGAACTTGGCGTGCGGCTGGGCGTCGACGGTACGCCGACGATCATTGGTCCCGATGGCAACGTGCTCGGTGGCTATGTGGCAGCGGATAAATTGCTGAGGAGGCTGCAGCAGGGCAGCGGCAGCTAGCGGCAGCGGTTCCTGCGGCAGAGCCATTTCCAGGTCCGCGCTTTGCGGCCCTGCAGCATCGGGTAGAATGGCGGTTTTCCGAACAGCGCCATTCCCCGCATGATCGCACTCGACGGGCAGAGCGCCCTCTCGACATTCCGACTCGACCGCCTCAACGCGCGCCTCGATGCACTGCATCGTGGCGCGAAAGTGCAGGCCTCGTGGTTCGTCTACTTTCTGGACGTTGACGCGGCGCCCGCCGGCGATGCGCGCCAGCGCCTGCTCGATGTGCTCGAAGCGAAGGATGCTTCGCCGGAGGCAGCGACGCTGTGGGTGGTGCCGCGTTTCGGCACGATCTCGCCATGGTCGAGCAAGGCCACCGACATCCTGCACGGAGCGGGCTTCGACGTCCGCCGGGTCGAGCGCGGACTGGCCTGGCAGGCGACCGGCCTGCCGTCGGCGGATGCGCCTGACCACGCCGAGGTGATGGCGGTGCTGTGCGACGCGATGACGCAATCGGTGCTGGGTTCGCTGGAGCAGGCACATGAACTGTTCCTCGCCGGTTCGCCCGGCGACCTGGTGCACATCGCGCTGGGAAGCGATGCCCGCGCGGCGCTGGCCGAGGCCAATGCGCGACTTGGGCTGGCGCTGGCCGACGACGAGATCGAGTACCTCGCCGACCGCTACGCTGAACTGGGCCGGGATCCGACGGATGCCGAGCTGTTCATGTTCGCCCAGGCGAACTCCGAACACTGCCGGCACAAGGTGTTCAACGCCAGCTGGACGGTGGATGGCGAAGCGCAGGACAAGAGCCTGTTCGGCATGATCAAGAACACCCACCAGCAGTCGCCGGCGCACACCCTGTCCGCCTACCACGACAACGCGGCGGTGATCGAGGGCAGCGCTGGCAAGCGCTTCTTTGCCGATGCCGATGGCGTGTGGCAGGCGCATGCCGAGCGCATCGATTATGTGATCAAGGTCGAGACGCACAATCACCCCACCGCGATCGCGCCATGGCCCGGCGCGGCGACCGGTGCCGGTGGCGAGATTCGCGACGAGGGTGCCACCGGCCGCGGTGCCAAGCCGAAAGCCGGACTCACCGGGTTTTCGGTGTCCGACCTGCGCATTCCCGGCCATCCGCAGCCATGGGAGGTCGACCGCCCGTTGCCGCCGCGCATGGCCACGGCGTTCGAGATCATGCGCGACGGCCCGCTGGGCGCGGCGGCGTTCAACAACGAATTCGGCCGACCCTGCCTGGGCGGCTATTTCCGCACCTTCGAGAACGAGCTGCCGGGCATCGTCGGCTTCCGCCGCGGTTACGACAAGCCGATCATGCTGGCCGGTGGTCTTGCCAACATGCGCAGCGACCATGTGCGCAAGCACGCGGTCAAGCCTGGCCATGCGGTGATCGTGCTGGGTGGTCCGGCAATGCTGATCGGCCTCGGCGGCGGTGCCGCCTCGTCGGTCGCTTCCGGCGCCTCGAGTGCGGAACTGGACTTTGCCTCGGTGCAGCGCGACAACGCCGAAATGGAGCGACGCTGCCAGCAGGTGATCGACAGTTGCTGGGCGCGTGGCGAGCACAACCCGATCGTCAGCATCCACGATGTCGGCGCCGGCGGTTTGTCGAACGCGATCCCCGAATTGTTGAACGACGCCAGTGTCGGCGGCGACATCGACCTGTCGAAGATCCCCTGTGACGATCCGTCGCTGTCACCGATGCAGGTGTGGAGCAACGAGTCGCAGGAGCGCTACGTGCTGGCAATTGCCAGCGGCGACCTGCCGGAATTCGAGGCCTACTGCGTGCGCGAGCGCTGCCCGTACGCCATCGTCGGCAGCGCCACCGAGAAGCGCCAACTGGTGCTGCGCGACCCGCGTCGCGACCTCACCGTGATCGACCTGCCGATGGACGTGCTGTTCGGCAAGCCGCCGCGCATGCATCGCGACGCGCAGCGGACCCATCCGCGCATCGACCTGGTGCCCGATCTCACCAGCATCGGCCTGGACGAGGCGCTGCTGCGCGTGCTGCGGCTGCCCACGGTGGGCAGCAAGAGTTTTCTGATCACGATCGGCGATCGTACCGTCGGCGGCCTCAATCATCGCGATCCGATGGTCGGTCCGTGGCAGGTGCCGGTCGCCGATTGCGCGGTGACCATCGCCGACTTCGACGGCTACGCCGGCGAGGCGATGGCGATGGCCGAACGCGCGCCTGTGGCCCTGCTCAACAGCGCCGACGCGGCGCGACTGGCGGTTGGCGAGGCGATCACCAACCTGGCGGCCGCGGCGATCGACGAACTGGGCGAGATCCGTCTGTCCGCCAACTGGATGGCCGCGGTGAATCATCCTGGCGAGGACGCGGCCCTGTTCGACGCGGTGAAGGCAATCGGGATGGAGCTCTGCCCCGAGCTCGAGATCTCGATCCCGGTGGGCAAGGACTCGCTGTCGATGCAGACCGTGTGGCATGACGGTGAGATCGAGCAGCACACAGTGGCGCCGGTGTCGCTGGTGATCACCGGGTTTGCCCGGGTCAGCGATGTGCGTCGCACGCTGACGCCGCAGATCAAGCTCGATCGCGGCGACTCCGAGCTGTGGCTGATCGACCTGGGTGCCGGACGCGATCGCCTGGGCGGTTCCGCGCTGACCCAGGTGTTCAACCGCGGTGGCGGCGTTCCACCGGATCTGGACGACGCCAAGCGGCTGAAGGCCTTGTTCGAACTGGTGCAGGAGGCGAATCGCGCCGGGCTGCTGCTGGCCTATCACGACCGCTCCGACGGCGGCGTCATCGTCACCTTGCTGGAGATGGCCTTTGCCGGTCACTGCGGGCTGGAGATCCAGATGGAAGGCTGGGCGGAAGCCTCGCTGCGTGCACTGTTCAACGAGGAACTGGGGGCCGTGCTGCAGGTGGCTTCGGCCAATCGCGAGGCGTTCGAGGCGTTGCTGGTCAAGTACGATCTGGCCGGCATGAGCTATCGCATCGGCCGGCCGAAACCGAAGCTCGGCATCAAGGTTTTCCTGGGCGGCGATACGCTGTTCAAGTGGAACTGGACCACGCTGTTCACCGCCTGGAACGAGACCAGTTACGCCATGCAGCGACTGCGCGACAACCCGCAGAACGCCGACGCGGAGCAGGCCTGGCGGGTCGACGATGCCGACCCGGGCAT
>JAPHUU010000101.1 GCA_026193555.1 Rhodanobacter sp. | reverse complement strand
CGTCCGCGCAGCAGGTACCAGGCACTGATCGACAGCACGAACAGCGCGCCCATCACGTAGCCGGCGCTCACCGTGTGCACGAACTTGTCCTGCGCCACCGGGTTGAAGAAGACGTCGGAAAACGACGTCACTTCCATGCGCATCGACCGCGGATTGAATGCGGCGCCGACCGGGTGTTGCATCCACGCATTGGCGATCAGGATCCATAGCGCCGACAAGCTGGTGGCCAGCGCCAGGAACCAGGTGACCAGCATGTGCTTCACTCGCGAGATGCGATCCCAGCCCATGAAGAACACGCCGACCAGGGTCGCCTCGAGGAAGAATGCCATCAGCCCCTCGATCGCCAGCGGTGCGCCGAAGATGTCGCCCACGTAGTGCGAGTAGTAGGCCCAGTTCATGCCGAACTGGAACTCCATGGTGACGCCGGTGGCCACGCCCATTGCGAAGTTGATGCCGAACAGCACGCCCCAGAACTGCACCATGCGCTTCCATACTTCGCGCCCGGTCATCACGTAGACGCTTTCCATGATCGCCAGCATCCACACCAGGCCAAGCGTGAGCGGCACGAACAGGAAGTGATACAGCGCGGTCAGCGCAAACTGCAGGCGCGACAGCGTGACGACATCGGCATCGATGATCATGGTTGGCCCTTGACTGGCGACGGGGAAGTGGGGGAGAGCAGGTGTGCGATCGCCGCGGGCGTGGTATCCGGTTTCGGCTGCGGCGCGAACCACAGCCACCAGATCAGCACAAGCAGTGCGATCTTGAGCGCGACAATCACCGACAGCTCAAGCGAAAGTCGGCGCAGCGGTCCAGGGGATCCGATGCGCAGGTGTGCGCGAGCGTTGGAGATCACGACGCTGGTCATGTCACGAATCCGCGAATCAAGCCCCACAAAGCATACGCTTCCGAAAGATCAAACGGATGTGCAGGAATGCCGCAGCGACGGATCGCCGCAGAGAAGTCGGCAGCGGGCCTTCCGAGGCAGTCGCGACTCGCGGGCCCCAGGCCCAATGGCTGGCATGAGCGCGCCCCGCTGCCATCCGGGGCGCGGGCCGCGCCTTACGTCAGCGCAAAGGCATCCCGGGTGAGGTTCTCCGGGGTATCTTCGGTGCATACCACATCATCCTCGATGCGGATGCCGCCGTACTGGCGGAAGTGCTCCACGCGAGCCCAATCGATGTCGCCGGAGAATGGCTTGTCGCGCAGCTCCTCCAGCAGCATGTCGATGAAGTACAGCCCCGGTTCGATCGTGACCACCATGTTCGGTTCGAGTGTGCGGGTCATGCGCAGGAACGGATGGGCATCCGGACGGGCGATGGTGTCTCCACGATCATTCCTGGCGAATCCGCCCACGTCATGCACCTGCAGGCCGATGGAGTGGCCCAGGCCATGGGGGAAGAAGGCGCGAGTAACGCCGCTTTCGACGGCGGATTCGGCACTCATGCGGATGAAGCCGTGCTCCTTCAGCACGCCGGCCAGCTGGTGATGTGCATGGATATGCAAGTCGGCATAGCTGCGGCCACTGCGAACCATGTCGACCTGCGTTTGCTGGTTGGCATCCATGGCATCGATCAGCGCCTGGAACTCGCCGACATCGGCCACGGCATGGGTGCGGGTGATGTCGCTGGCGTAGCCGCAGGCACTGGCGCCGGCATCGATCAGCAGCGAGCGCGCCGGCTGTGGCGGCTCGCGGGTGAACTCGGTGTAATGCAGCACGGCACCGTGTTCATTGAGCGCCACGATGCTCGAATACGGCAGCTCGGCATCGATCTGGCCGGCCGCGGCCAGATAGGCCTGGTGAATGCCCAGCTCGCTCTCGCCCATGCGGAAGGCCTGCTCGGCGGCACGATGCGCGCGAGTGCCTATGCGGCTGGCCTCACGCATCAACACCAGCTCGTACGGCGTCTTGTACGCCCGGTAGTAGTGCAGGTAATCCATCACCTGCCTGGGGTTGTTGATCACGATGCCGGCTATCCCGGCTGTGGCTTCGCCGATGACCGCGCAGCGGCCCTGCGGCAGTTGCGCGACGGCGTCTTCGGCAGTGCGCACGATCACGATCTCGAACGCGTCCACCCAGTAGCCGTTGGGTGCGGCCGGCACCACGTGCCAGTAGTCGCGCGGCTGCAGGAAGATCAGCTTCGGTTTCGCGCCCGGGGTGTGGACGATCCAGCTGCCGGGTGCGTCGGTCAGCGGCAGCCAGTATTTGAAATGCGGGTTGACCGCGTACGGATAGTGCAGGTCATCGAGAAATTTCAGCCCCGGCATGCCGGCGGCGATCAGCAGATGATCGAAGCCGTCCAGCGCCAGCGCCTTGTCGGCGTGGTTGCGCACGGTGGCCAGGTGCTGGGGATAAAGCGTCGCGAGTTGATCGTGCATGCGGATTCCTGTGCGAAGGGGCGGCGCCGGATCTTCATGCGCGTGACGGCACGCGTGTGATGGCGTGCAGACATCGCGGAATGACCGATCGGGACGCCGTTGGGTGCCCGCGTGTGGGATTCGGATGCCCGGCGCGTGGAATGAAGATCACCACCGTCGATGATGGCGCTTGATCCTGGGTTCTTCCAGTCAAGGATGATGCGCAACCGGTTCTCAGCCCTGTTTCAGCCACGCGTCGAGGCGACTGAGGTCGGCGTCGCTGATCGCCACGATGCGATAGCCGGCCCAGATCTGTCCGGGGTTCCTGGCCGGATCATGCCACTGTTCCTGGATCCCGATTTCGATCGGTTGCGATTCGGTCAGCAGGCGGCTGTTGGAGGGCAGGTTCATGCTCACCTGGTACAGCGCCTCGCCACGAGGCGCCTGGGAACTGATGAGCATCATGCCGGTGGTCGACAAGTTGCCCACGTGGCCCATCGGTTGGCCGGTGATCACATTGGTGACCACGGCGGAGAAGGTGGCGCGCTTGCGTTCCGCGCGACGCTTGTTGCTTGCGTCCGAGTGAGGATTCGTCATTTGGAGGGCTCCGCCTTCTCATGCACGGTCGTGCCGGTCGACTGGCGCAGGGCACCGGTGAGGCCGCGCCAAGCGCGGTCGAGCAGACCATCGCGCTGCTCCTGCACTTCGCGCACGCGGCCGTTGGCCATCTCCTGGGCCAGCTGCGACAGATTTATTTCCTCGCCGCGCTGACCGCGTCGGCTGATCAGCAGGCAACGGCCGGACATCGGCGAATACCAGGCCAGCTTGCGTTGGGTTATCTGGCCGGTCGTCGGGTCGATGAATTCGAACCAGCTGCCGAACGGCAATTTTTTCAGGCGTTGTTCGATCACCTGTTTACGCGAATCCTCTTTGCGCGAATCGGCCGCGGGGGCAGATACCGGCGCGGCAACCGGCTCGGGTTCGGCTTGTTCACCCAGCCGATGGTGTTGCTTGAGGCGGAGCGCCAGATCGGTGGTGCTGGGCAGTCCCGTGGCTGGAATGATCTTGTTCGAGCCCAGCAGCCGCTGCGCCACCTGAACCGATTCCTCGGCATGCATGCCGATCTGCTGCAGGCCCGATTCGACTTCGTGCTGCAACGATTGCCGATCGTGGATCGGCAATCGGCCAAGCAGCTGGTCGGTAATCGCCAGTTGCGCCTTGAATGCTTCGCTGTCTTCGCCATGGCGCAGCAATGTCAGCGCCAGTACGTCGGACCACGCGCGATCCAGCAGGGTGCGCAGCAAGCCATGCGGCGGAGATATCGCGAAGCGCTCGGCCATCAGTTCGCCCGCGCGCTTGCGTGCCTGATCCAGTCGTTCACGGCCCTGCGCGGCTTCCACGTGGCGGCGCTCGGCGGCCTGTGCCTTGCGGCTCAGCAGGCCCAGGTGGTGCTCGATGTCTGCCAGCAGGGTCGTGTACAGACCGGCGCTTGGCGGTTCCTTACTGGCGCGGTCGACCAATTGCTCCAGCTTGGCGGCCAGTGGACGATTTGCCTCGTCGTCGCTGCCGTCCAGCCAGTCATGGGCAGCCACGGCGACCGTGTCCAGCAGCTTGCGGGCAGGATGGTCTTGTTCCTCGAAAAAGCCATGGTCGTCGACGGCCACCCGCAATACGGGCAGCTGCAGGCCGCCGAGCAGGGCTTGCCCACTGCCACCCTCTTGCAGCTGCTTGCCCAACTGCTCGAACAGCATGGCGACCAGCTCCACGGTGTCATTCTGCTCACCACTCAGCTCGGTGCGAGGAGCACCCGCGGGCTTGTCGATATTGAGCTGGTTCAGCAATTCCTCGCGCAGTCGCTGTGCGCTTCGCAGTTCGCGACTGGCATGGTCGGCAACCTGGGCCAGATGCTGCTGCAGCGCACCCATGGCCAATTGCAGTTCATCCGCCGAGGCGACGCGCCCTGCCGCCTGACTGCCGCCGCCGACCCGACTGCCGCCGCGTCGCTGTGCCAGCAGGTCGCGCAGCGACTCCAGTACCGCGATCGAGTCACCATGTGGCGTGGCTGGCTGGGGAGCGGCATTCTGGGACGCCGACTCGGCGGCGTCGGCGTCGACCTCAGCCGCAGGCGGGGCGAGACGTGACCTCGGGCTGGACTGACGGGGGCGCGGAATGCTGCGCAACTGCGGCAGGATGCCATCGCCCTGCAACTGGACGTTGATGGCTTCGTACAACGGAGCCAGCTTCTGGATGACCGATCGGTCGAAATGCTGCAACAGCAGGAGATGGTGGGGCAATGGCAGTTGCAGATCGCCGCTGGCCTGATGGAAGGCCAGCGACAAGGCATGTGGCCCCAGCGGCAATGCCTCGCCGTCCATGGGGGGGCTGCCCACCAGTACCGCCAGTCGATAGCCGAGTTCATACAGCACGGCACTGTGCCGGGCGTCGCCACGCGCACCGATCTGGTCGACCGCGATCGTCAATTCCTGTTCGGTGGTGTCGACCAGTTCCAGCGATGACCACGCGGGAGCATCGGCAGTGGGGGGCGATTTGTCGTCGGTGCGATCGATTTCGTTGAATCGGGTCAGCAGTCGGTTGTTGAAGCGTCCCGCAAATGCGGGGCGATCCTGAAGAACGCGTTGGCGACTGGCGAAGAAATCCTGCTGCTCAACGGACTTGCGTGCGTGTTCGGCGAGCTTGAACAACAGTTGCTCGAAGTCGGCAATGCATCGGCGCAGCGGTTCCTGCAAGCCACTCGCGCAAACGGCGAAGCTTGCCTCAAGCATCTGCTGGGCGCGATCGGGCCAACGCCCGACGTTGAGAAGGGCGGGCTCGCGGGACGCATGCAAGGCGCGTCGATCCTGTCCGACATCCATGAATGAGCCTGACTGTTCCACTGGAGTTGCAAGTTTATGCTGCTTGTGGCGGGTGCGCCATGGCCGTGGCGCACCGGTCAATCGAGGAAGCTGGCGATCACGTCATTGAGGAAGCGCTGGCCCAGATCGGTGGTGCGCAGTTGCTGCGGATCCTCGTGCAGCCAGCCGCGCCGTCGTGCGCTGGACAGGGCTGGGGCAAGGCGTTCGGCGGGCAGTCCGGTGCGTTCGGCGAACTCAGCCAGTGGAACGCCGTCGATCAGGCGCAGGGCATTGAGCATGTATTCAAATGGCAGTTCAGCGGCATCGACGATGGTATCGCCGCCGATGCGGGACGCATCCCCGGAGACCTCGAGATAGGCGCGGGGATGGCGAATCTTCCAGCGGCGACGGACCTGGCCGTTGTCCTGGTTGCTGAGCTTGCCATGCGCGCCGGCGCCGATGCCGAGGTAGTCGCCGAACTGCCAGTAGTTCAGGTTGTGCACGCAGCGATGCCCCCGCTTCGCATAGGCGGAGATCTCGTACTGGCCATAGCCGGCATCGGCCAGCCGCTGCTGGCAGGCCTCCTGCATCGCCCAGGCATGGTCGTCGTCCGGCAGCGGCGGCGGATTGGCGGCAAACTCAGTATTCGGCTCCAGTGTCAGCTGGTAGTGCGAAATATGCGTCGGCGCCAGCGCCACGGCGCGTGCGACATCGGCCAGGGCACCATCGAGGGTCTGCTGGGGCAGGGCGTACATCAGGTCGAGGTTGATGTTGCCGTAGCCGGCGTCCTGCGCCGACTTGACCGCTGCCTCGGCTTCCGTGGCGCCATGGATACGGCCCAGCCGCTTCAACTTGTCGTCATCGAAGCTCTGGATGCCGAACGAGATGCGGTTGACACCTGCCGCCAAATAGGCGTCGAAACGGCCGTGCTCGACCGTGCCTGGATTGGTCTCCAGGGTGATCTCGGCATCGCTGGCCAATGGCAGGCGTTCGCGTACGCCGTCGAGCAGGCGCGCGATCAGCTCCGCTGAAAACAGGCTGGGGGTGCCGCCGCCGAAGAAGATGCTGATGATCGGCCGACCGCCAAGCGCCTCGGCGAAATCGGCGCGGTCGGCATCGAGGTCGGCCAGCAGGTGCCCGATGTAGTCGGCATAGGGCGGCGGTTCGCTGCGCAGGCCGTGCGAGTTGAAATCGCAATAGGGGCACTTCTTCACGCACCACGGCATGTGCACGTACAGCGACAGCGGTGGCGCGATCAGGCTCAATCGATTACCCGTGCCGCTCGCCGAGGCGCGCCCGCAACTGGGCCAGCGCCTGGCCACGATGGCTGAGACGGTTCTTCAGGCCTGGATCCAAT
>JAPHUU010000449.1 GCA_026193555.1 Rhodanobacter sp. | reverse complement strand
CTCGACCTCGACCTCGACCTTTTCGGCCGGCGCCTCCGCCACTGGCGGCACGTGCTCGGGCGTCACCTCTTCCACGCCTTCGCTCACCGCGGCCGCAGCGACGACAGTCTTCGCTGCCTCATCCTGCGCATCGCGCTCCTGCTTGCGCTGCGCATCCTCATCGGCGCGCTGTTGCGCCTCTTCCTGACGGCGGCGCTCGGCTTCGATGCGATCCTGATCTTCCTGCTCACGCTCGCGTTCGGATTCAAGCAGCTTGCGCTTGGCATCCACCCGCTCGCCATCGACGCTGGCCTCTTCGGCGATCACGCTGCGCTTGACGTAGGTTCGCTTGGCGCGGACCTCTACGTTCACCGTCTTGGCGGTGCCGGTCACGCCGCGGCCGCCAGGTGCAGGCACCTTCAATTCACCGACGGTTCGTCGCTTGAGGGTGATCTGGCGCGGCGCGCTGCCATCAACCTCGGCGACCGTATCGGTCTTGCCATGGGTGCGGCGCAGAAAGCCCAGCAGTTTCACCTTTTCGGTGCTGCTGATGACCTGCTCCTGGTCGGAGAATTTCATGCCAGCCTCGCCAAGCTGCGAGAGCAGCTTGTCGACTGGCATGCCCAGAACCTGGGCGAGTTGTTTGATTGTAACGTCCGACATCGTGTTCCTGCTCCGCCGTTCCCGCGCTCATCGACTGTGTGACCTTCATCTGCACAGCCACCCCCATCCTTGGTGAAAGGCTCAACGGAGCCTTTCTCGGCGCACCCATCCAGGGTACTGCCGCCCGCGGTTAGCCGCCTCTCTCCAGCCGCTCGATCATGGGCGCACGAGCGGCCATGATCAGTGCGCCAGCGCGCTCTTCGTTCATGTTTTCGATTTCGATCAGGTCATCCACCGCCAGATCCGCCAGATCATCGACCGTACTGATTTCTCGCGCCGCCAGTGCGTAGGCCGTCGCCTCATCCATGCCTTCCAGCGCCAGCAGCTCATCGGATGGCTGGTGCTCTTCAACGACCTCCTCCGCGGCCAGCGCCTCTGTCAGCAACGCGTCGCGGGCACGGGCACGGAGCTCCTCGACGATATCCTCGTCAAAGCCCTCCACCGCCAGCAATTCAGCACTCGGCACGTAGGCAATTTCCTCGACACTGGAGAAGCCTTCCTGCACAAGGATAACGGCAATCTCCTGATCCACCTCAAGCTTGTCCATGAACAGCTGACGTGCAGCCTCCTGTTCGGATTCGCTCTTGGCGGTGACCTGATCCTGGGTCATCACATTGAGCTGCCAGCCGGTGAGCTTGCTGGCGAGGCGCACATTCTGGCCACCGCGACCAATCGCCTGGGACAGCTTGTCCTCGGCGACCGCGATGTCCATCGAATGCTTTTCTTCGTCCATGATGATGGACTGCACCTCAGCCGGCGCCATCGCATTGATGACGTACTGCGCCTGATTCTCATGCCAGAGGACAATGTCCACCCGCTCGCCATTGAGGTCGTTCGACACCGCCTGCACGCGCGAACCACGCATGCCGATGCAGGCGCCGATCGGATCGGTACGGCTGTCGTGGGCGAGTACGGCGATCTTGGCGCGATCACCCGGATCACGGGCGCAACCCTTGATCTCGACCAGACCCTGACCAACTTCCGGCACTTCCAGCTTGAACAGCTCGACCATGAACTCCGGAGCCGCGCGCGAGACGAACAATTGCGGTCCGCGGACTTCCGACTTCACTTCGTACAGGTAACCGCGAACGCGATCGCCGACACGCGCCGATTCACGCGGTATCGTCTTGTCACGCGGAATGAACGCCTCGGCGTTGCTGCCCAGGTCGAGATAGATGTTGCCGCGCTCGACGCGCTTCACGATGCCGGTCACCAGTTCACCCACGCGATCCGCGAAGGCGTCGACCACCTGCTGGCGTTCGGCTTCGCGCACGCGCTGCACGATAACCTGCTTGGCGGCCTGCGCCGCGATGCGCCCGAATTCGGCATTCTCGACCTGCTGCTCGATGTACTCGCCCACTTCGGCATCAGCGCGTTCGTCCAGCGCATCCATCAGGCGCAGTTGGTAGGACGGCGATTCCATCTCGCCATCATCGGCAATGATTTCCCAGCGACGAAACGTCTGGTACTCGCCGGTTTCGTGGTCGATGGAGACGCGGATGTCAGGCTCCTCATCCGGATAGCGCTTCTTGGCCGCGGAAGCCAAGGCGGCTTCCATCGCTTCGAAGATCACTTCCAGCGGCACGCCCTTTTCATTGGCAACCGCATCGACGACCAGCAAAAGTTCTTTGCTCATTGCAACAACTCCATAGGCGCCAAGCGGCGTCCCATCGCTCTAGATTGATTATTTCGCGGCCTTGGGGGCCGTTGTCTTGCCGCCACGCTTGGGTTGCGGCGCATAACCCAGCGCCACCCAGTCCGGCACCACGCGCGCGGTTTCCACCAGCGCGTGCTCGAATTCAAATGTCCTGCCCTCCGCTTCCAGCGTGACTCGCCCGCCTTCCACCGAAATCAACTTGCCGCGCAACCGACGACGACCCTCGATCGGCGCCTTCAGCAACACCTTTACTTCCTGCCCGTTCACCTTGGCAAACTGCTCCGCGGTGAACAGCGGTCGATCCAGACCAGGCGAGGACACTTCCAATACGTAATGTCCGGGGACCGGATCTTCAACATCGAGCAGCGCAGACAACTCGCGACTGGCGCTCTCGCAGTCCTCGATGCCGACTTCGCGGCGCTCGGCAGCATCACCGTCGCCCTTGTCAAGCAGGTCCACGTAAACGCGCAGCGTACTCTGTCCGTGCGACGGCGTGAACTCCACGCCGACGCATTCCAGGCCAAGATCGGCCAGTATCCCGGAGAAGCGTTGTGCCAGTGCCTGTGTATCCATCAATTCGCCTTCCCGTATCGCCAGAAACAAAAAATGGGCTCCAACGGCCCATTTCCTTGATCTCGCCGATGATTCGCCTCAACCAGCCCCTCGGGCAGCGGACCCGTCGCGTGGATCCGTCGCGGCGCAACCGTGCGCCCAACAAAAAAGCCTCACGAGGAGGCTTTCTTGCACCAAGAAAGATCTGGTAGCGGGGGCAGGATTCGAACCTGCGACCTTCGGGTTATGAGCCCGACGAGCTGCCAGACTGCTCCACCCCGCATCAGAGTCCGAAGAGTTTAACGAGATGGCCAGTTTCTTGCAAGCGTTCTGACCAATCATTTGACCATACTTGCGCACGGACCTCATCGCTTCTACCGGCTGCAACGTCGCCCGGCGGCTACAAACCAAACGCGCGGCGACACCAACCCAGCAGCGGGCCCCAGTACAACCCGAGAGCCAGCAGCGAAAGCGCGTTCAGCGACAGCATCACGCGCAGAGTCACATCGGGTTTGGCCTGCAGAACACTGCCTTCAGCCGGCTTGTCGAAGTACATCACCTTGATCACATGCAGGTAGTAGTACAGGCCGATGATCGCGAACACGACACCGACCACTGCCAGCCAGAGCATATCGGCGTGAATCGCCGCCTCCAGCACCAGCACCTTCGCCCAGAAGCCGAACAGTGGGGGAACACCCGCCAGTGAGAACATCGCCAGCAGCATCAGGAACGCCATCCACGGCGACGTCTGGTTGAGCCCCTTGAGGTCGGAAATTTCCTCGCACTCGAAACCCTTGCGCGCCAACGCCAGTATCACACCGAAGGCTGCCACGCTCATCAGCGCATAGCTGATGGCATAGAACATCGCTGCTGCGTATCCCTCCGGCCCCGCCGCCGCCAGACCCAGCAGCAGGTAGCCCATGTGCGAAATGGTCGAATAGGCCAGCATCCGCTTGAGGTTCGTCTGCACGATCGCAACCAGGTTGCCGATCGCCAGCGATGCCACCGCCAATACGGCCAGCATCAGCTGCCACTGGTGCGACAGGTCGCCCATGCCTGCATCCAGCAGCCGGTAAGCCATGCCGAATGCAGCCAGCTTGGAGCCGGAGGCAATGAACGTGGTGACCGGGGTCGGTGCGCCTTGATAGACGTCCGGAATCCACATGTGGAACGGCGCGGCACCGAGCTTGAAGCCGATGCCGACGAGCATGAATACCAGACCGAACAGCAACAGCTTCGGCGCCGTGGTATAGGCCATCACGTGATGCAATGACGCCAGATCCAGGCTCGGCGTGCCGCCCATGCCGGAGGCACCGTAGACCATCGACATGCCATACAGCAGCATGCCCGAGGCCAGCGCGCCCAGCACGAAATACTTGATCGCCGCCTCGGACGGCAACTTCGCGTCGCGATTCAAGGCAACCAGCGCATAAGACGACAACGAAAGCAGCTCCAGCCCGAGATACACCGTCACCAGGTTGCCGGCCGACACCAGCAACATGATGCCGATGACCGCAAAGATCATCAGCGTGTAGAACTCGCCGATCAGCAGCTTGAGGTCGATCAGGTACGGTCGCGCATAGACCATCACCAGCGCCGTGGTGCCCAGCGCAAAGACCTTGAGGATCTCGGCCACGTTGTCACGCACGAACATGCCACCGAAGGCAGTGACCGCCTGAGCCGGTTGTCCGGCAATCACCAGACAGCCCGCCACCAGCAGCACGACGATGGAAATCCAGTGCAGCTGCGGACGCTGCTCGGGCGTCATGAAGGCATCGGCCAGCAGCAGCACACATGCTGCCGCGACCAGATAGAACTCCGGCGCCATGATCAGGATGTCATTGAAAGTTGGCATGTTCGGTCCCGATCAGATCTTGTGGATGGCGAGCTGCTGCACCAGCTGCGACACGGAGGTGTTCATCAGGTGGACCAGCGGCTGCGGCCAGATGCCCAGTGCCAGCACGGCGGCGGCAAAGGCGACCAGCACGAAGGTCTCGCGCCCGTTGATCTCCTTCATATCGGCGACGTGCGGATTGGTGATGTCACCCCACAGCACGCGCTTGACCAGCCACAAGGTATAGGCCGCGCCGATGATCAGGGTGAACGCCGCAAACAACGCGATCCACGGATTGGCGCTGAAGCTGGCCATGATCACCATGAACTCGCCAACGAAGCCGCTGGTACCCGGCAATCCGGAGTTCGCCATCGCAAACAGCACGTAGAAGAAGCCGAACCACGGCATCACGTTGATGACGCCGCCGTAATCCTTGATCTGACGTGAATGCAGCCGGTCATACAGCACGCCGATACAGGTGAACATGGCACCGGAAACAAAGCCGTGCGAGATCATCTGCACCATCGCACCCTGCATGCCGAGCTGCGCCATGTCGGTGTTGCCCTGCTCGCGCACCAGCATGAAGGCGATGAAGATGCCGAGCGTGACGAAGCCCATGTGGGCCACCGACGAATACGCCACCAGCTTCTTCATGTCCTCCTGCACCAGCGCGACATAGCCGATGTAGACCACCGCCACCAGACTCAGCCCGATGACCAGCCACGCGAAATGCGCGCCGGCATCCGGGGTAATCGGCAGGATGAAACGCAGCATTCCGTAAGTGCCGACCTTCAGCATCACCGCCGCCAGCACCACCGAACCGCCGGTCGGGGCCTCGACGTGGGCATCCGGCAACCAGGTGTGCACCGGCACCATCGGCACCTTGATCGCGAAGGCGATCAGGAACGCGAAGAATATCCAGGTCTGCTCCTTCATCGTCAGCGGCAGCGCCGCCAGCGTGGCCATGTCGAACGTGCCGGCCTTCTGGTACAGGTACAGCAGCGCGATCAGCATGAAGACCGAGCCGAAGAACGTGTAGATGAAGAACTTCAACGTCGCGTACACGCGCCGCGGCCCACCCCAGATACCGATCAGGATGAACATCGGAATCAGGATCGCCTCGAACAACGCGTAGAAGAGCAACGCGTCGGTGGCGCAGAACACGCCGATCAGCAGACCTTCCAGCATCAGCATCGCGGCCATGTACTGGTGCGGGCGATCCTGGATGACCTCCCAGGCACCGACGATCACCAGGATGCCGACGAAGGTCGTCATCACGATCAGCGCCACCGAAATGCCGTCGACAGCCAGACTGTAGTGAACGCCCCACGAGGCGATCCACAGATAGCTCTCGCTGAGCTGCATGCCGCCGGCATCGGGGTGGTACTGCACCAGCAGCAACAGACTGGCCGCGAGGGTCAGTACC
Source organism: Rhodanobacter sp. (assembly GCA_026193555.1). Taxonomy (GTDB): domain Bacteria; phylum Pseudomonadota; class Gammaproteobacteria; order Xanthomonadales; family Rhodanobacteraceae; genus Rhodanobacter. The sequence continues at coordinate 8,320 of JAPHUU010000449.1, read as the reverse complement.
GCCACGATCAGCGCCAGCCAGCGCGCGGTATTGGGTCGGGCCGAACCGGCAAGCAGCACCGGTATCGCGCCTGCGACAGGAAGCCAGATCAGCAGGCTGAGCAAGTGATTGAACATGGATCGTGTTTCCCTTATTGCCCGACCAGCGTGGAACCCACGAACCCGGACCCCATGAGCCAGTACCCGCCCAGCAGCAGGATCAGGCCGAGAATCATCGCGAACGCGTAGTGATACAGATAACCCGACTGCAACCGACGCAGGGTGGCCGCGATACGGTGAATCATGCTCACCGAACCATTGACCATCGCTCCATCGATCACCGCCGTGTCCCCCATCTTCCAGAATCCGCGGCCCAGCATCACGCCGCCACGGGCAAACACCGCGAAGTACACGTCATCGACCCAGTACTTTCGATCGAGCACCGTCCACAGCGGCTTCAACGCGCTCTTGATCTTGCCGGCCATGGCCGGGTTGAACAGGTAGATATAGGTGTTGATCGCAAACGCGGCAAGCACCAGCAGGAATGGCAACTGGGTGAACCCCTTCAGCGCCATCGCCAGCGAACCATGGAACTCCTGACCCAGTTCGGCCAGCACGTTGTTCGCCTCGTTGACATGGATCGCCTTGCCGAACCAGTCGCCGAACAGCATCGGTCCCACAGTGAAGAAACCGATCAGCAGCGACGGAATCGCCAGCAATACCAGCGGCACCGTCACTACCCACGGAGACTCCTTCGGCGCATGCGCCAGCACACCCGGCTGGTGATGACCGTGATCGTCATGGTCGTCGTGATGGCCGTGGCCGTGGTTTTCGCGCACGGTGAATCGCTCTTCGCCGTGGAAGGTCAGATACATCTGGCGGAACGTGTAAAGCCCGGTGACCAGCGCACCGGCCATCACGCAGAAGTAGGCGTAATGTGCGCCCCAGCGGTGCGACAGGCCGACCGCCTCGATGATCGCGTCCTTCGAGTAGAAACCGGAGAAGAACGGAACACCGCACAGCGCCAACGAGCCGATCCACATGGTGATCCAGGTGATCGGCATGTACTTGCGCAGGCCACCCATGTAGCGCATGTCCTGCTCGTGATGCATCGCGATGATCACCGAGCCGGCGCCCAGGAACAGCAGCGCCTTGAAGAACGCGTGAGTCATCAGGTGGTACACCGCGCCGCTGTAGGCCGACACGCCGAGCGCCACCGTCATGTAGCCAAGCTGGGACAAGGTGGAATATGCGATCACCCGCTTGATGTCGTTCTGCACGATACCGATCATGCCGGTGAACAACGCGGTGGTGGCACCGATCACCAGCACGAAGCTGAGTGCGCTCTGCGACAGCTCGAACAACGGCGACATGCGCGCCACCATGAAGATGCCGGCGGTGACCATCGTCGCGGCGTGGATCAGCGCGGAGATCGGCGTCGGGCCCTCCATCGAGTCCGGCAACCACACATGCAACGGCACCTGTGCCGACTTGCCCATCGCGCCGATGAACAGGCAGATGCATATCACCGTGGCCGCATCCCAATGGGTGCCGGCGGTGATCTGCAAGGTCTTGCCGACCAGGCCCGGTGCCGCGTCGAACGCGGTGGCGTAATCCAGCGTATGCAGGAAATACAGCACCGCCGCGATGCCCAGCAGGAAGCCGAAATCGCCCACGCGGTTGACCAGAAACGCCTTGAGGTTGGCGAAGATCGCGCTCGGCTTCTTGTACCAGAAGCCGATCAGCAGGTATGACACCAGGCCGACCGCTTCCCAGCCGAAGAACAGCTGCACGAAATTGTTGCTCATCACCAGCATGAACATCGAGAACGTGAACAGCGAGATGTAGCTGAAAAAGCGCTCGTAACCCGGGTCATCGTGCATGTAACCGACGGTGTACAGGTGCACCAGCAGCGACACGAAGCTGACCACCACCAGCATCATCGCGGTCAGACGATCCACCAGAAAACCGACGCTGGCATTGAGGGGACCGATCTGGAACCAGGTGTAGATATTCTGGTTGTAGGTCGTCGCACCTCCCAGCATGAGCTGGTAGAGCACATAGAACGACAGCGCGCAGGAGATCGCCACCCCGAGGATGGTGACGCTGTGCGAACCGGCACGACCGAGAAAGCGGCCGAGAAACCCTGCCAGCAGGCAACCCAGCAGCGGGGCCAGTGCGATGGTCAGCAGGACCGATGTGGAAAGCTCCATGGATTCAGCCCTTCATGCTGTCGAGATCGGCGATATTGATCGTGCTGCGATTGCGGAACAGCAGCACCAGGATCGCCAGGCCGATCGCGGCTTCCGCCGCGGCCACGGTAAGGATGAAGAACACGAACACCTGCCCGGAGACGTCGCCGAGAAAGCGCGAGAACGCCACAAAATTGGTGTTGACCGCCAGCAGCATCAGCTCGATCGACATCAGCAGAACGATCACATTCTTGCGATTGATGAACAGGCCGGCGACGGCGATGCAGAACAGCACCGCGCCCAGCACGATGTAGTGCGCGAGCGTAATCATGGCTTGGACTCCTGTGGCGGGACCGGCAATTCCGCAGCGGGGCGCTCGGCTGCCATCTTCACGATACGGATGCGGTCACGCGGATTGACACTGACCTGCTGGCTGGCCGATTCGTGCCGCGCATCGGTGCGCTGGCGCAAGGTCAGCGCCACCGCCGCCACCACGCCCACGGTAAGGATCAGCGCGGCGATCTCGAATGGCAGCAGGTATTGCGTATACAGCGCATGACCCAGCCATGCGGTGTTGGATACGCCCGCGGCGGTTGCCGGATCGGCACCCATGACCTGCGCGTGCATCGCGCGCACGCCGATCAGGCCCAGCATCTCCATCAGCATCACCAGCGCCACGATCAGGCCCACCGGCAGGAACTTCACGAAGCCCTCGCGCATCCTCTCCTGGTCGATGTCGAGCATCATCACCACGAACAGGAACAGCACCATCACGGCGCCGACGTAGACCACGATCAATGCCAGTGCGAGAAACTCCGCCTCGGCAAGCATCCACAAGCAAGCCGTGCTGAAGAAGGTCAACACCAGCGCCAGTACCGCGTGCACAGTGTTGCGCAGGGTGATCACCGACAGCGCGGCCGCCACGGTGACGAAGCCGAAAGTGTAGAAACAGATGAGTTGGAACAGTTGGGGATTCATCATGGGCCTCAGCGGTACGCCGCATCTTGCGCGCGGTCAGCGGCGATCTGCTGCTCGAAGCGATCACCGATCGCGAGCAACTGGGCCTTGCTCACCACGTTCTCGCCGCGCTGCTCGAAGTGATACTCATGGATGCTGGTCTCGACGATCGAGTCGACCGGGCAGCTCTCCTCGCAGAAACCGCAGAAAATGCACTTGAACAGATCGATGTCGTAACGCGTGGTGCGACGTTGACCGTCGGATTCGCGCGGTGCCGAATCGATGGTGATCGCCAGCGCCGGGCAGACCGCCTCGCACAGCTTGCAGGCAATGCAGCGCTCCTCGCCGTTCGCATAGCGACGCAGCGCATGCAGACCGCGGAAACGGTTCGACTTCGGGATGTGCTCCATCGGATAGCGCACGGTGTACTTCGGCTTGAACATGTAGCGCATGGTCAGGCCCATGCCCTGCAACAGTTCGAGCAGGAGCAGGCTCTTGAGATAGCGGGTAATCGACTTCATCGAACGTCCTTATGCCCCCATGCCGATTGTTACAAGGCCGAAATACTTCATGCAGCCGGCGACCATCACCCATACGATGCCGATCGGAATGAGCACCTTCCAGCCCAGTCGCATGATCTGGTCATAGCGATAGCGCGGAAAGCTGGCACGGAACCACAGGAAAAAGAAGGAGAACAGGAAGGCCTTGATGAACAGCCAGATGAAACCGCCGGTCCATATCCAGTTGATCCAGTCCGGGGCATCGAAGTGCACCCAACCCTGCAGCGGGCTCAACCAGCCACCCATGAACAGGATCGAGGCCAGAAAACTGACCAGGATCATGTTGGCGTACTCGGCCAGGAAGAAGATCGCGAACGCCGAGCCCGAATACTCCACGTGGAAACCGGCGACAATCTCCGACTCGCCCTCGGCCACGTCGAACGGTGCGCGGTTGGTCTCGGCGACGCCGGAAATGAAATAGATCACGAACACCGGCAGCAATGGCAACCAGAACCAGTCGAAAAAGCCCTTGTGACCCGCCTGCGCATTGACGATGTCGGTCAGGTTGAGGCTGCCGGCCAGCACCAGCACGCAGACCAGGCACAGGCCCATCGCCAGTTCATAGGAAATCACCTGTGCGGCCGAGCGCATCGCACCGAGCAGGGCATAACGCGAGTTCGATGCCCAGCCCGCCAGGATGATGCCGTACACGCCCAGCGAGGTCATCGCCAGCAGGTACAGCACACCCGCGTTCGCATTGGACAGCACCATCTTGCTGCTGAACGGGACCACTGCCCACGCAGCCAGCGCCGGGATCATCATCAACAGCGGCGCCAGGTAGTACAGGAACCGGTTGGCATTGGTCGGCAGGATCACTTCCTTGATCAACAGCTTGACCGTGTCGGCGAATGCCTGCAGCAGGCCGAACGGTCCGATCTTGTTCGGCCCCAGGCGCACGTGCATCCAGCCGATGACCTTGCGCTCCCAGAACACGAACATCGCCACCGCAATGATCAATGGCAGCACGATCGCCAGGATGTAGGCGAGTGGAATCAGGAGCTGATGGATGAGTTGATCGACCATGATGCTTATGCCTTGCTCAAGGTGATGGCTGCGCCATACGGCGGCAGCGAGGCAGTGAGGTCCTGGGCCGCCTCGATCCAGACAGCACCATCCGGAACCGCATGATCGATCCGCAGTGGCAACAGCACCGTGTCGACACGCACCTGGTCACCCTCGACCAACCCCTGGCGCAGCGCCTCGTTCGCACTCACCCGTGCCGCCGGAATCCGGTTCAGCGGATGCGCGTTGAGTGCACCTGCACGGCGCAGAACGGCGTCACCGCGATAGATCGGCCAGGTGGCGAGACGGGTCAGCCCGTTGCCGCTTGCGCGTACTGCCAACGCCCCAGATGACGGCGCCTCGCGTTCGACGAGGCCCTCGCGCAATCCGGCAAGGTCGTCAAACTCGAAACCGGCCAGCTGCAAAAGGCCGCCCAGCGCGCGCAGCACCTTCCAGCCCGGCCTGGTGTCACCGGGCGCTTTCGCGCCCGCGGTCACGCCCTGCGCCAGGCCATCCACATTGACCAGGGTGGCGTCGATCTCCGGCAGCAGGCCGATCGGCAGGATCACGTCGGCCACTTCGCGCAAGGCAGCACTGGCATAGGCGCTGAAGGCCACCACCTGCTCGGCGCCACGCAATGCCTTCAGCACGGCCTGACCATCGGCGAAGTCATGCGGTGGCTCCACGCCATACAGGACATAACTCTTGCGGGCCTGCGCCAGCATCGTCTGCGCATCGAGCCCGCCATTGCCCGGCACCACACCGAGCCGGGCCAGGCCGATCGCATTGGCACCGATCGGCAATTCGTTGCAGGCCGCTCCGGTGGCCTGGGCGATGAAGCGGGCCAGCGCGCGCAACCACGACGCCTGCGGGTGCGTCACCGCGGCCTCGCCGAGGATGACCACGGCTTTGCCCGACTTCATGGCGGCAATCGCCTCGCCGTCGCCGACATCGCTGGCGGCGCTGCCAATCGCCGCGGCCAGGGCCGCTGGCGGCACTGCACCGTCCTCCACCGCCGCCTTGGCCAGGGCGAGCAACGCATCCACCAGGGCCTGCGGCGCCGCCACCGACTCGCCGGCGAGCTTGTAGTTGAAATCGAAGTGCGCCGGATTGACAGCGTATACCTTCGCCCCCTGCTTGACCGCCTGATGCAGGCGGTGATTCAGCAGCGGCATCTCGTGGCGCAGGTCGGAACCCACCAGCAATGCGGCCCTGACCTCGCTCACCTCGGCTACCGGCAGGGCAAAGCTGCAAGCACTGGCGTTGTCGGCAAAATCCAGTTGGCGCAGACGATGATCGACATGCGCGCTGCCGAGCCCGCGTGCCAGACGCAGCAGCAGGTCACCCTCCTCGTTCGAGGTGGCCGGATGCACCAGCACGCCCAGCTCGCTGCCTGGTGCCTTTTTCAATGCTTCGGCGGCAAATGCCAGCGCGTCTTCCCAGCTGGTGGCATGCCACTGGCCGTTGCGCTTCACTTCCGGCGCGCTGATCCGGTCGGCGGCGTACAGACCCTGATGACTGTAACGGTCGCGATCGGACAGCCAGCATTCGTTGATTGACTCGTTGTCGCGGGGCACCGTGCGCAGCACCTCACCGCGGCGCGTGTGCAGCCACAGATTGGAGCCCAACGCGTCGTGATAGCCGATCGACGGCTTGGCGGTCAGCTCCCAGGCGCGCGCCCGGAACTGGAACGGCTTGTTGGTCAGCGCACCGACCGGACAGACGTCGATGATGTTGCCGGACAGCTCGGTTTCGATCGTCTTGCCGATCCAGGTGCCGATCTGCAGGTTCTCGCCGCGATTCATGCCACCCAGTTCATAGGTGCCGGCGATCTCGCTGGTGAAACGCACGCAGCGTGTGCACTGGATGCAGCGGGTCATCTCGGTGGCGACCAGCGGACCGAGGTTCTCGTCCGCCACGGTCCGCTTGCGCTCGGTGAAACGCGACACGCTGCGGCCGTACCCCAGCGCCACGTCCTGCAGTTCGCACTCGCCGCCCTGGTCGCAGATCGGGCAGTCCAGCGGATGGTTGATCAGCAGGAATTCCATCACGTCTTTCTGGAACTTCAACGCCTTGTCCGAGCGCGTGGTGACCTTCATGCCCTCGGCCACCGGTGTGGCGCAGGCCGGCTGCGGCTTGGGCATCATTCGCCCGCCCATCTCCACGTCGACCAGGCACATGCGGCAATTGGCGGCGATGGGCAACTTGCGGTGATAGCAGAAGCGCGGAATCGATACGCTGATCGCGTCGGCCGCCTCGATGATCATCGCGCCCTTGCGGATCTGCGTGGGCTTGCCGTCGATCTCGATGTTCAGCAGATCGGGAGCTGTGTTGTTGGTGGGCTGCGCGCTCATGCAGCAACCTCCACTCGCGAATCAGTCATCGAACGCCCGTGCTGCACGAAATATTCGAACTCGTCCCAGAAGTGATGCAGGAAACCCTGCACCGGCCACGCCGCCGCTTCACCGAATGCGCAGATGGTATGGCCCTCGATCTGCCCGGCAACCGCCTTCAGGCGATGCAGGTCATCCGGCGTACCCTTGCCTTCCACGATGCGCGACAGCACCCGGTACATCCAGCCGGTGCCCTCGCGGCATGGCGTGCACTGGCCGCACGACTCGGCGAAATAGAAACGCGAGATGCGATGGCAGACCTTGACCATGCAGGTGGTCTCGTCCATCACGACGACCGCACCGGAACCCAGACCCGAGCCGGCCTTTTGCAGACAGTCGTAATCCATCGTGCATTCCAGCATCGCCGCCGCCGGCAATACCTTCATCGAGGAACCGCCGGGAATCACCGCCTTCAGCTGGTGACCGTTGCGCATGCCGCCGGCCATCGCCAGCAGATCCTTGAACGGTGTGCCGAGGCGAATTTCGAAGTTGCCCGCCTTGGCCACATGGCCGGACACCGAAAAGATCTTCGGGCCGCCGTTGTTGGGCTTGCCCAGATTGAGAAACCAGTCCGCGCCATTGCGCAGGATCGCCGGTACCGAGGCGTAGGTCTCGGTGTTGTTGATGGTGGTCGGCTTGCCGTACAGACCGAAGTTGGCCGGGAATGGCGGCTTGAAGCGCGGCTGACCCTTCTTGCCCTCCAGCGACTCCATCATCGCGGTCTCTTCGCCGCAGATATAGGCGCCGGCGCCCAGCGCGGCATGGATGTCCACATCGATACCGCTGCCCTGCACGTTCCTGCCCAGCAGGCCGGCCGCATAGGCTTCCCTCAACGCTTCCTCGAAGTGCTCGAACGGCTCGTGGTGAAACTCGCCGCGCAGGTAGTTGTAGGCGACGGTGGAGCCGGTGCAGTAGCACGCAATCGCCAGACCTTCGATCACCGCATGCGGGTTGTAGCGCAGGATGTCGCGATCCTTTGCAGTGCCCGGCTCGGACTCATCCGAATTGCACAGGATGTACTTCTGCATCGTGCCCTTGGGCATGAACGACCACTTCAGCCCGGTCGGAAACCCCGCGCCGCCACGGCCGCGCAGGCTGCTCTTCTTGATTTCCTCGACCAGGGTGACCGGATCGGGTTTCTCGGCGAGGATTTTTCTCCATGCCTTGTAGCCATCGACCTGGGTATAGCTGTCCATCGACCACGGCTTGTCGAAATGCAGCGTGGTGTAGACAACCTG
>JAPHUU010000315.1 GCA_026193555.1 Rhodanobacter sp. | reverse complement strand
CTTTCTTCGGTGCCGCCTTCTTGACAGCGGCCTTCTTCGGCGCCGCCTTCTTCACGGCTTTCTTCGGTGCAGCCTTCTTGGCAGCGGCTTTCTTCGGCGCCGCCTTCTTCACGGCCTTCTTGGGTGCGGCTTTCTTTGCAGCGGCCTTCTTCGGCGCTGCCTTCTTCGCGGCGGCCTTCTTCGGCGCTGCCTTCTTCGCAGCCGCCTTCTTCGGTGCCGCCTTGGCGGGCGCGGCGGCGGGCGCTGCCGGCTTCTTCGCTGCAGGTTTCTTCGCGGCCGGCTTTTTCCTGGCAGCCGGCTTTGCGGCCGGTGCGGCCGGTGCGACCGGCACAGCCACTACCGGTACCTCGACGGTGACTGCCGGTACTTCGGTCGGCGCCGGCGTGGCGTTGGCGTTTGCTTCGATTTCGGTGTCGATGGACATGCTGGTATTCCCCTCCGATGGATGTCAGAACCTGCCGTTAGCGTTGGGCGAACCTGGCGTGACGCCGCAGCGACCGGGGAAAACCGGGCAGCTGTGACGCGGCTAGAATTTGCCGTAATAGCCTTCCTTCAAGGCATCGAAGAGGTTGGCGGCGGAGTGCATTTCGCCGTCGTATTCCACCTGCTCATTGCCTTTCAGTTCGACAACGCTACCGTCTTCCAACTCGAAGTGGTAGAGGGTGCTTTCAAGGTCCGCTTCCTTGACCAGCACCCCCTGGAACGCCGCCGGGTTGAAGCGGAACGTGGTGCACCCCTTCAGGCCCTGTTTGTAGGCGTAGAAGTAGATGTCCTTGAAGTCTTCGTAGGGGTAGTCGGTGGGCACGTTCGCGGTCTTGGAGATCGACGAGTCGATCCACTTCTGCGAGGCGGCCTGGATGTCGACATGCTCTTTCGGGCTGATGTCGTCGGCGGAGACGAAGTAGTCCGGCAGCTTGTGGGCCGGGTCGTCGGTGAACGCCTTGGCATCGGCATTGATCAGGGCGCGGTAGGCGAGCAGCTCGTAGCTGAGCACCTCGACCTTTTCCTTGGACTTCTTGCCCTCGCGGATCACGTTGCGCGAATAGCTGTGGGCGAAGCTGGGCTCAATGCCGTTGCTGGCGTTGTTGGCCAGCGACAGCGAGATGGTGCCGGTGGGCGCGATCGAGCTGTGGTGGGTGAAGCGCGCACCGGTTTCGGCCAGCTGGGCGACCAGCTTCGGCGCCACCGTGGCGATGCGCTGCATGTAGCGGCTGTATTTGGCGTGCAGCACGCGGCCGGGGATGCTGTCGCCGACCTTGTAGCCGTCGCTGACCATTTCCGGGCGCTTGCGCAGCATGTCGCCGGTGACGCTGTAGTTCTGCGTCAGCACCGGCGCCGGGCCTTTTTCCATCGCCAGCTCCAGCGCCACTTCCCAGCCGGCCACCGCCATCTCGCGCGACACTTCCTCGGTGAAGGCGACCGCGTCGGCGGTGCCGTAACGCATCTTGAGCATGGTCACGGTGGAGCCGAGACCGAGGAAGCCCATGCCGTGGCGGCGCTTGGACATGATCTCCTGGCGCTGCTGCTTCAGCGGCAGGCCGTTGATCTCGACCACGTTGTCGAGCATGCGGGTGAACACCTTGACCACGTCGCGGTACTCGTCCCAGTCGAAGCGGGCCTTGGGGCCGAACGGGTCGCGCACGAAGGCGGTCAGGTTGACCGAGCCGAGCAGGCACGAGCCGTACGGCGGCAGCGGCTGCTCGCCGCACGGGTTGGTGGCGCGGATGTGCTCGCACCACCAGTTGTTGTTCATCTCGTTGACCTTGTCGATCAGGATGAAACCCGGCTCGGCGTAGTCGTAGGTGGAGACCATGATCATGTCCCACAGGTGCCGCGCCCGGATCGTGCTGTAGATCTTGCAGGCGACCAGGCCGTCCTCGCGGTCGACATAGTTCTCGTGGGTGGGCCACTCGCGCCAGATCACCCTGGACGGATCGTCGACGTCGATCTCGTCCTTCTCCTTGATGTGCACCGGGAACACCAGCGGCCAGTCCTGATCGTGCTCGACCGCGTCCATGAAGCCGTCGGTGATCAGCAGGCTGAGGTTGAACTGGCGCAGGCGCCCGTCCTCGCGCTTGGCGCGGATGAACTCCTTGGCATCGGGATGGGCGATGTCGAACGTGCCCATCTGCGCGCCACGACGGCCACCGGCGGAGGACACCGTGAAGCACATCTTGTCGTAGATATCCATGAACGACAGCGGGCCGGACGTGTAGGCACCGGCACCGGACACGTAGGCGCCGCGCGGGCGCAGGGTGGAGAACTCGTAGCCGATGCCGCAGCCGGCCTTCAGCGTGAGGCCGGCCTCGTGCACCTTCTCCAGGATGTCGTCCATCGAGTCGCGGATGGTGCCGGACACGGTGCAGTTGATGGTCGAGGTGGCCGGCTTGTGCGCCAGCGCGCCCGCGTTGGAGGTGATGCGGCCGGCGGGAATCGCTCCGCGGCGCAGCGCCCACAGGAAGCGCTCGTACCAGTGACCGCGCAGCTCGTCGGTGAGCTCGACCTCGGACAGCGCGCGCGCCACCCGCTGGTAGGTGTCGTCGATGGTGACATCGACCGGCTCGCCGGATTTCGCCTTCAGGCGATACTTTTTGTCCCATATGTCCTGCGAGGCAGGCTGCAATGGAATGTCCACGACATCACGCTTCATGGCTGACGGACTGGTTGAGTGTATTGCTGGCGCACGCGCTGTGCTCATCGGCTTCCTGACCTCTCGGTATGGCCTTGCGGCCCCCGTCGTTTTATTGGATACGACATCGTCGTTTGTTGCATGTCTGCGGCGCGTCGCTGAAAAAAGGGTGACCCCTGGCCCAGCGCGGCCATGTGCTCCCGACGACAACGGCTCCCCCCATGGGACACGTCCCGGGACACCAGCGCTTGTTCCAGCGTTGACGCCCCGACACAAGATGTTGTGGTTGCTATCGGATGATGACGGTAACCCCGTCGTCGCGCGATGTAAAGTGGCTGGGCAACAATTTCGCCATGGAACCGTCACGGCCGCATCTGGTCGAAAACACATCGCATTGATTGCCCTGGAGGATCCCCATGCCGCCGCGCCTTTCCCGCCCCCGTTCCTGGTTGACGCGCGTGCTGGCGACCATGCTGCTCGGCAGCGTGCCGGCGATCAGCATGGCCACCGCGCAGCCGCCGGTCATCGCACAACCGATGCCGTCGCTGGCACCGATGCTGGAGCATGTGACGCCGGCGGTGGTGAACATCTCCACCAGAACCCGGGTGCGGGTACGCGATCCGTATTTCGACGATCCGATGGTGCGCCAGTTCTTCGGCCTGCCGGCGACCCCGCTTGAACGGGTCGAGCGGAGCCTGGGTTCGGGCGTGATCGTCGATGCGGGCAAGGGCTATGTGCTGACCAACAATCATGTGGTGGGCGGCGCCGACGACATCAGCGTGACCCTGAAGGACGGCCGCAGCTTCAAGGCGAAGCTGATCGGCACCGATCCGGACACCGATGTGGCGGTGGTGCAGATTCCCGCCGAACATCTGCAGGCGCTGCCGCTGGCCGACTCCTCGAAGCTGCGCGTGGGCGACTACGTGGTGGCCGTCGGCGACCCGTTCGGACTGGGCCAGACGGTGACCTCGGGCATCGTCTCGGCGCTGGGCCGTTCGGGCCTGGGCCAGGCTTCGCCCGGCCATGGTGGCTATCAGAATTTCATCCAGACCGACGCCTCGATCAACCCCGGCAACTCCGGCGGCGCGCTGGTGAACCTGCGCGGCGAACTGGTCGGCATCAACACCATGATCCTGTCGCCGTCGGGCGGCAATGTCGGGATCGGCTTTGCGATTCCCACCCACATCACCAGCGAGGTGATGTCGCAGCTGCTGGCGCACGGCAAGGTGCAACGCGGCAATCTTGGCGTGCAGACCCAGACGATCACCCCGCGCATCGCCAGCATGCTGGGCCTGAAGGACAGCAACGGCGTGGTGGTGACCGGCGTCAGCGACGGCTCGGCGGCCGAGCATGCCGGGCTGCAGCCGGGCGACGTGCTGACCACGCTGAACGGCAAGCCGCTGCGCAGCGTATCGGAACTGCGCAATGCCGAGGGCCTGCTGCCGCTGGGCAGCACGGTTCGACTCGGTGTGCTGCGTGATGGCCGTGTGCGTAAAGTCAGCGCCACCCTGCGGGCGGAAAAACCGGCCAGCCTCGACGGCGGCCAGCTCGACCCGCGGCTGCGTGGCGTGCGCTTCAGCGAGCTGAGCGGGAACCTGCGCAACCGGGGCATCGATGGCGTGGTGGCGAGTGCGGTGCAACCGGG
>JAPHUU010000302.1 GCA_026193555.1 Rhodanobacter sp. | reverse complement strand
TTTCATGCGACCAGGCAGCGGCTCGACTGCCGAAGGAGATCATCGATGAGACGTCTTGCCATTCTGCTGCTTGCACTCGCCCTGCCGTGCGCCGCCGCAGCAACTGACTATACCGTGCGCCCCAAGCTGAGCCGACTGACGTTCCACGGCATCTATCAGGGCGAAGCATTCGAGGGCCACTTCGACCAGTGGACTGCCGCGATCAGCTACGATCCGGCCGACCTTGAACACTCGAAGTTCGAGGTGGAGGTGACAACCGCCAGCGCCCACACTGGCGACCACGATCAGGACAGCGCGCTACCCGGCCCCTCCTTTTTCGATGTGAAGAAGTTCCCCACCGCGCACTTCGTGACCACCGGCTTTCGCCGCCAGGGCAACCAGGTGATTGCAGACGGCCAGCTGACGATCCGTGACGTGACGCGACCGGTCAGCCTCTCGGTGGCCTTTGTGCCGCAGGGAACCGGTGCCAGCCTGGCTGTGGCTGGCACCGTCAGACGGCTCGACTTCGACATGGGCACCGGCGAATACGCGGATACGTCGGTGATCGGCCCGGACGTGAAGGTCACCGCACACCTGCAACTCACCGCCAAATAGCCCGGCATTTCGATGGCCGCGCAGACGCTGTGGCAACGCATGCGCGGCTGGCTTGCCGCCGAATCTGACAGCACCAGCGCCACCCCGGCACTGCGGGCCGATGCCACCGGCCCGCAGCGCGTGGCCGACAGCCTGCGCCACCTGCTCGACGACCCCACCATTCCGGCGGCAGTGCGGGCCGAGCTGACCACCGAGTTCGCGCGCATCGAGCGCATGCTTTCCCGCATTGAGCGTGGCGAGCTGCATGTTGCCGTGTTCGGCCGGGTCTCCACCGGCAAGTCGGCGCTGGGCAACGCGCTGCTCGGTCGCGCGGCATTCCAGGTCGGCGTGCTGCACGGCACCACCACCGCGGCCGAACACGCCATGCTCGACGAGGCGCAGCACGACGGCTTGCTGCTGATCGACACCCCCGGCATCAACGAGCTCGACGGCGAGGCGCGCGAACGGCTCGCCTTCGAAGTGGCCGAGGTCAGCGACCTGGTGATCTTCGTCGCCGATGGTGATCTCACCCGTGACGAGCTGGACGCGCTGAAGACCCTCGCCGTCACCCAGCGCCCCCTGCTGCTGGCGCTGAACAAGGCCGATCGCTACGGCGACGACGAGCTCGCCGGCCTGCTCGATCATCTGCGTCAGCGCGTGGCCGGACTGGTACGGGCGGACGACGTGATCGCGGTGGCCGCGCAACCGTCGGCGCAATCGTCGATCGGGGTCGACAACCAGGGCCGCGAGCATACCCGCGCGCAACCACGCCTGCCCGACGTCGCCGCGCTGCGCGAACGCCTGCTGGCGATCGCCGCGCACGAGGGCAAGACGCTGTCCGCCATCAATGCCGGCCTGTATGCGGGCCGGCTCACCGACCGGGTCAGCCGACGCATTGCCGAGACCCGACGCAGCGTGGCGGCGCGGCTGATCCGTCACTACTGCCTCGCCAAGGGTGTGGCGGTGGCCTTGAACCCGATTCCGGTCGCCGACCTGCTGGCTGCCGCCGGACTGGATGCGGCGATGGTGGTGCAGCTGTCGCGGGTGTATGGCCTGCCGCTGACACGCAGCGAATCCGGCCGGCTGGTGGCGGTGATCTCGGCCCAGCTGGCCGCCCTGATGGGGGCGATCTGGGGCATGCAGCTGGTCGCCTCGGCGCTGAAAGGCATGAGCGCCGGCCTGTCGGTGCTGGTCACCGCCGCCGCCCAGGGCGCGCTCGGCTGGTACGCCACGGTGCTGATCGGTCGCGCCGCCGAACGCTATCTGATCGGCGGCAAATCCTGGGGCGAGGCCGGTGCCAAGCGCGCGGTCGCCGATATCGTGGCCAGCCTCGATCGTGATTCGATCCTGCGCGAGGCACGCGAGGAAATCCTCCGGCGGCTGAAGACGCGAAGGGCGTGACCGCGGATCACGCTGGCTGATCGAGAAACGCCCGCACCGCAGCCGCATCGAACGGCCAGTCCAGTTCGCGACCATCGCACCCGTCACGCAACACCGGCACCCGGGTACCGTAGCGCTGCTGCAGCTCGGCTGAATCATCCACCCACACACTGTCGAATTCCGGCGCACTCGCCTCGGCCAGCACAGCCAGCGCGAGGTCGCACAGGTGACAGTCATCGCGCTGGTACAGGATCAGGTCGGACATGCGGCTGCGAATGGGCTGGGGCGCCGCGTAGAATAACCGGATAACCCCTCGCCCAGCAGCAGAGCCCATGGCCGTCAGCGTATTCGACCTGTTCAAGATCGGCATCGGGCCATCGTCCTCGCACACGGTGGGGCCGATGCGTGCGGCATCGCGCTTTGCCGAGCGCTGGCTGGACGAGAAAGGCGTGCTCGCCCGGGTGGCGCGAGTGCAGGTCGAACTGTTCGGTTCACTGGCGCTGACCGGTCGCGGCCACGGCACCGACAAGGCAGTGCTGCTGGGTCTGGAAGGAGAGCATCCGGACACCGTCGACCCGGACCGGATTCCCGAGATGCTCGAACGCATCCGCGGCAGCCAGCGGTTGTGCATCCTGGGCCGACACGAAATCACGTTCGATGAAAAGCGCGACCTGATCTTCAACAAGCGCCACAAGCTGCCGTTCCACACCAACGGCATGCGCTTC
>JAPHUU010000075.1 GCA_026193555.1 Rhodanobacter sp. | reverse complement strand
TCGCCGCCGGCCTCGGCGAGCGCATGCGCCCACTCACCGACCATACGCCCAAGCCGTTGCTGCCCGTGGGCGGCAAGCCGTTGATCGAATGGCATCTGGAAAAGCTGGCAGCGATCGGCGTGCACTACGTGGTGATCAACACCTCGCATCTGGCCGGACAGTTTCCCGATGCGCTGGGCGATGGTTCACGCTGGGGGCTGCGCATCCGCTACGCGTACGAGGGGCCGACACCGCTTGAAACCGGAGGCGGCATGTTGAACGCGCTGCCGCTGCTGGGGCCGGAACCGTTCATTGCGGTCAACGGTGACATCTGGACCGATGTCGATTTCGCCGCGCTGCCGCTGCAGCCCGCCGGCCTGGCTCACCTGGTCCTGGTGGACAATCCCGCGCACCACCCACACGGCGACTTCGTGCTGGATTCGGGGGGAAGTCTGCATGCCACCGACACGCCACGACAGACCTTCAGCGGAGTCGGCGTGTACCGCAGCGAGCTGCTGAACGACTGGCGCGCAGTGATCGGCGACGCCGCTGGCGCCGAACGGTTGCCACCTCGCTTCAAGCTCACCCCGCTACTGCAAGCAGCAATGGCGCTGGGCAAGGTCAGCGGCGAGCACCATGCCGGACGCTGGACCGATGTCGGCACGCATGAACGGCTGCAGCAGATCGACGCATACCTGCTCGCCGACGGCATCCCGAGCAACAGCTGAGTTCAGGGTGAGGCTGGCTTCTGCGCGGCCGGCGGAGCCGACGGGGCCGCTGACCGCACAAGCGCATTTGCCGCCGGTCGAATCGCCGCCGGCAGCGGCGGCAATGGCGGCAGTGGAGTCTGCACCATCTTGCGGTCGGTCGATGGCGCCGACGCCGGAGCGGACGGCATGGCCCCGGCGCCGGGTGCATTGGCTGCCGTCTCCTGCGCGCGCGCGGCCTGTTCCGCCTGACGGGTCATCACGATGATACTGATGCGGCGGTTGATCGGATCGCCCGGATGCAGCTTGTCGAACGGTACTGCGGCGGCCAGACCCACCACCCGCGCGACCTTGTCCTCCTCCAGGCCGCCGGCGATCAGTGCACGCCGCGCCGCATTGCCGCGATCCGCCGACAACTCCCAGTTGCTGTAGTCATGGTCGCTGGTGTACGGCGCATCGTCGGTATGCCCTGAAATGCTGATCTTGTTTGGCACGCTGTTGATGAATTGACCCAGTTCGCGCAGGATCTTCGCCGTATAGGGCTTGAGCGTTGCGCTGCCCAGGTCGAACATCGGCCGGTTGAGCTTGTCGACAATCTGGATCCGCAAGCCCTCCGGGGTGATGTCCAGCAACAGCTGATCCTTGAATGGCACCAGCGCCTGGCTGCTCTGGATCGCGGCATGCAGCTGCTTCATCAATTCTTCCAGTCGCGCCTTCTCCTGTTCGTGCGCAAGCTTGTCGGCATCCTTTGCGTCCAGTGGCGCCTTGTCCTGTTCGTGTGCGAGCTTCTCGGCATCCTTGATGTCCTTCCTGGACGAAGGGGCGCCGCGTTTGTCCTTGCCCGGGCCGCGCGGGATGTCCATCGCGCCGCCGAGCTGGATCGCGCTGTCGCTGGCACCGCCGGGACCGATCTTTCCAGGTGGCGCCATCGTCGCCGTACCAGGGGTGTTGCTGGGGTTCTTGAAGTACTCCGAAACCGCTGCACGCTGCTCACGCGTTCCCGCGCCGATGATCCACATCACCAGGAAAAAGGCCATCATCGCCGTGACAAAATCGGCGTAGGCAACCTTCCAGGCACCGCCATGATGGCCGTGCTTCTGCTTCCTCGCCCTGCGCACGATGATCGGTTGGAAATCCTCGCTCATCAGACGGTTCCACCACGTGCGCCCTTGAGATGCGCCTCCAGGTCCAGGAAGCTGGGCCGCAGATGCCCGGACAGGGACTTGCGTGCAAATTCGACGGAAACCATCGGGTTGTAGCCACGCAAGTTGGCCATCAGGGCCACCTTCACGCATTCATAAGCCCTGCCGTCCTCGTGCTCCTTGCTCTCCATGGCCGATGCCAGCGGGCCGACGAAGCCATAGCAGAGCAGGATGCCGAGGAAGGTGCCCACCAGTGCGCCGGCGATATGTTCGCCGATCTTCGAGGTATCGCCACCCAATGACGACATGGTGGTCACGATGCCGAGCACGGCCGCCACGATGCCGAACCCGGGTAACGCATCGGCTGATTTCATCACTGCCATCGCCGGCGCCTCGGCCTCATGCTGATGAGTCTCCAATTCCACTTCGAGCAGTTGTTCCAGCTCGTGCGGATTCATGCTGCCGCCCACGATCAGGCGCAGGCAGTCGGTAATGAACTCGATCAGGTGATTCTCGGCCAGCAACCTTGGATAGGCGGAAAAGACCGCGCTCGCCGGGGGATCTTCGATATGCGACTCCAGTCCCAGCACGCCTTCCTTGCGCATCACGCTGAAGATGTCGTAGAGCAGCGAGAGCAGATCGACATAGTCCTGATGGCGATAAGCCGTTCCCTTCAGCAGCCCGAGCATGTCACTGAAGGCCGCTTTCACGATCTTGAGGGGATTGGCGGTCAGAAACGCGCCTGCCGTGCCACCACCGATGATCAGCAGCTCATAAGGCTGCCAGAGCGCCATGATCTGACCATGCGAGAGGACGTATCCGCCCAGCACGCTGATGAGCACGACCAGGATGCCGACAACCACAAGCATGCAAATTCCACCTCGGGATCCCATATCCCTCCCGACCCGTATCGGCCGTCATCGTCAGAAATTTAGCCGTGAGCCGACTTCTGGCAGCCGTCGCTGGAAACCCGCTTCACCGCTGCATGGCCTCCTGAAAGCGAAAGGCCCGGCAATGCCGGGCCTTTCGCTTTCAATCGTCGCAGACTCCCTAGGGGCGCCGGGCCAACTCCGGGTTGTCGCGAGTCACCGGCATCAGGTCCTTCTTCGACACACCAAGCCACAGGAGGATCGGGCTGGCCACGAAGATCGACGACAGCGTGCCGACCAGGATGCCGATCAGCATCGTCACCGCAAAGCCGCTCACCACCGGACCGCCGAAGAAATACAGCGCCCCCATGGTGATGCTGGTGAACAGCGAGGTGATGATGGTTCGCGACAGCGTGTTGTTGATCGAGCGGTTGAGGATCTCTTCCGGCTCGGCCTTGCGCGCCAGCCGAAACAACTCGCGGATGCGATCGAACACCACCACCTTGTCGTTGATCGAATAACCGATCACCGCCAGTACCGAGGCCAGCACGGTCATGTCGAACTCGCGCTGCACCAGCGCGATGATGCCCAGCGTGACCAGCACGTCGTGCATTTCGGTCACCACCGCGGCAATCGCGAAGCGACGCTCGAAGCGTATCCACAGGTAGGCCATGATGCCCAGCATCACGAACAGCGCGGCCAGGGTACCGTCGCTTTTCAGCTCCACGCCGACTTCGGCACTGACGAAATCCCGCCCCTTGAGCTTGGCGTCCGCCCGAACGGCCTGCAGCTTCTTCATGACATCGGCCGAGACACGGTCGAGATTGACCTTGCCGTCCGCCTGCAGCGCCTGCGGGTCGTCCTTGACCTGGAAGCGGATCGACACCTCGCGGGTACCGCCGAGGCTCTGCACCACGGCATCAGGCAGGCCACCCTTGGTCAGCGCGTCACGCACGTCGGCGATCTGCACCGACTGGTCGTAATCGACCGTCATGGAAACGCCACCAGTGAAATCCAGACCGTAGTTGAGGCCCTTGACCATGATCAGCCCGACCGAGGCGATCATCAACGCCAGCGCGATGGCCAGGCTGTACCGGCGCATGCCGAGAAACGGGATGTTGCTGTTGTGATTGAAGATTTCCATGGATTCTCGTTTCCCCTCAGACCGACAGCGTCTTGAGCTTGCGGTGGCCGTGGATCAGCGCGGTGAACGCATGGGTCAGCGTCACCGAGGTGAACAGCGAGGTCAGGATGCCGATCATCAGGGTGACGCCGAAACCCTTGATCGCGCCGGTCCCCATCGTGGTCAGTGCCAGCGCGGCGATCAGGTGGGTGACGTTGGCGTCCAGGATCGTCGACCACGCCTTCTCGTAGCCGGCGCGGATCGATGCGTGCGGCGTCGAGCCGTTGCGCAATTCCTCGCGCACGCGCTCGCAAATCAGCACGTTCGCATCGATCGCCATGCCCAGGGTCAGCACGATGCCGGCGATGCCGGGCATGGTCAGGGTGACGCCGATAAGCGACATCACCGCGACCAGGATCACCAGATTGAAGAACAGCGCGATGTCGGCAACCAGGCCGAACAGCTTGTAGTAGACCGCCGCCGCCAGCAAAACCAGGGCCAGGCCCAGCATCACGGCCTTGAAGCCCTTGTCGATGTTGTCAGCACCGAGGCTGGCGCCGATGACGCCTTCCGCGATGATGTCCACCGGTGCCGCAAAGGCGCCGCCCTTGAGCAGCAAGGCAAGATCGGAGGCCTCTTTCGGGCTGCCCAGGCCGGTGGTCTGGAACTGCTTGCCGAACGCGCCCTGGATCGTGGCGTCGTTGATCACCGACTCGGTGGTCTTGGGCGTGCGCACTTCCTTGCCGTCGACCATCTTGGTCTCGGTCACGCGCTCCACGTACACGACCGCCATCGGCTTGCCGACGTTGGCGTTGGTGAAGTCAAGCATCTTGCGCGCGCCGGAGGCATTGAGGGTGACGCTGACCATCGGCGTGCCGCTCTGCTGGTCGCTGCCCGAGGATGCATCCACCAACTCGTTGCCGGTCACGATGATCTTCTTGCTGACCAGCACCGGGCGATGATCGCCACGCATGTAATAGAGGTTGGCGCTCGGCGGGATGATTCCGGTGCGTGCCGCTTCGACCGAAGCTGCGTCACCGGCATAGCCGATGCCCGGCCGGTACTGAAGCGTGGCCACGGTGCCGATCAGCTTCTTGGCCTCGGCCGGGTCCTGCAGACCGGCCAGATCGACCACGATGTGATTCTCGCCCTGCTGCTGGATCAGCGGCTCGGACACACCCAATGCATTGATGCGGTTGCGCAGCGTCTGCAGGTTCTGGGTGATCGCATCGCGGGCGATGCTGCGCAGCTTGTCCGGCTTGATCACCGCGTTGAGCACGAAGCGGTCGTCCGTGCTGGGGCCGTTCGAAACGATGAGGTCGTTGTACTCGTTGGCGATGTCGTCCGAGGCCTTGGACCGGTCCGCGGCCGAACGCAGGATCACCGCGACGCCCTGCCCGCGCACCGCATTGCGAGTCACCGATTCGTAGCGGATGTTCTTGTCGCGCAGCAGGCTGCGAATATCGTCGGCGTAGCTGGTTTCCTGCTTGTCGATGACGTCGTTTTCGTCGACCTGCATCAGGAAGTGCACGCCACCTTGCAGATCCAGGCCCAGCGGCATCGAACGGGCGCCGATCGCACCCAGCCAGACCGGCACGGTGGACTGCAGCTTGAAGGCCACCGTGTAGCCGTCGCCCAACGCGGCCTTGATCGCGTCCGAGCCACTCTTCTGCACGTCGGTATTGGCGAATGTGGCCAGCAGGTTGTCGCCCCGCACCTGTACACCGCCGGTGGGGATGTGCTGTGCCTCCAGCGCAGTCTGCACCTTCTGCCGGATCGCTTCATCGATCGGCGCCGCACCGCGGTTGGCGGTGACCTGCACCGCCGGAACCGGGATGAAAGCGTTCGGCAATGCATAGACGACGCCCAGCAGCATCACCACCGCTACCAGCCAGTACTTCCAGCGAGGAAAATCACTCATGCCATGAATCCATCAAAGCCGCAGCAACGGGCCGCGGCGGTAGCAACAAACGAGGAATGGTCGCGTGGATGCAGCCGCCGGACCCAACCAGCGACTTGTCCAGCCCGCATTTCAGACGGACTTCAGCGAACCCTTGGGCAGCACCTGCGACACGGCGCCTTTCTGCACCTTGACCTTCACGTTCGGGGCAATCTCCACCGTGAGGAAGCTCTCGCCCAGCTCCTCGACGCGACCGGCGATGCCGCCGTTGGTGACAACTTCGTCACCCTTGGCCAGCGCGGCGAGCAGGGCCTTGTGTTCCTTCTGCCGCTTCATCTGCGGTCGGATCATCATGAAGTACATCAGGCCGAACAGCACCACCATCATGATGATCATTTGCATGCCGCCGCCAGCAGGCTGCGCCGGGGCGGCCTGGGCGATCACGAAGGGGATCGGAAAACTCATCAGTCTGTCTCGCAAGTAGGGGCGACAGCACGGGTTTCAGCTGTGCGCCTGATAAAAGATCATCGATTATGCCACGCCCCCCAAGGGCATGCACCACGCGTGGCAATGCCGCCCCGTATTACTGAGGGTGGCCGGTGTCGTTTGCAAGTACGCCCAGACCTGGCGCTGGCAGCTCGCCGGGGGTCGACTGGCCGGCGATTGTCGGCGGAAACGTCACGGCGCGGCGCCGCGCATCATTCCCGCCGCAGCGCGTAGAACCGCCCGATGAAGGCCTCCAGTGAGCCATCGGCGATTGCCTTGCGCAGTCCGTCCATCAGTCGCTGGTAGTAGCGCAGGTTGTGCATGGTGGCGAGCTGGCTGCCGAGGATCTCGTTGCAGCGATCCAGATGACGCAGATAGGCGCGACTGAATCCGCCAGCGCAGGCGTAACAGTCGCAACCCTCCTCGATCACCGCGGTGTCGCTGGCGAATTTCGCGTTGCGGATGCGCAGCGTACCCGCGGCGGTGAACAGGAACCCGTTGCGCGCGTTGCGGGTCGGCATCACGCAGTCGAACATGTCGATGCCACGACGCACCGCCTCGACGATGTCCTCCGGCCGACCCACGCCCATCAGGTAGCGTGGCTTGTCGACCGGCAGCAGCGGCACGGTGAAATCCAGCGCATGGTTACGCTCGGCCTCCGGCTCGCCGACCGCCAGCCCGCCCACGGCATAGCCGTCGAAGCCGATCTTCACCAGGCCCTCGGCCGAGCGGCGGCGAAGATGCTCATACATGCCGCCCTGCACGATCCCGAACAGCGCATTCGGATTACCCTGCTGATCGAACCCTTGCCGCGAGCGCCCGGCCCAGCGCAGGCTCAGCTCCATCGAGTCGCCGGCCACTTTCTCGGATACCGGCTGGCCATTGACCAGATACGGCGTGCACTCGTCGAAGATCATCGCGATGTCCGAATCCAGCAGGGTCTGAATCCGCATCGACTCCTCCGGCGACAGGAACACCTTCGAGCCATCCACCGGCGAGGCAAACGTCACGCCCTCCTCGGTGATCTTGCGCTTGTGCGCCAGCGAGAACACCTGGAAGCCGCCCGAGTCGGTGAGGATCGGCTTGTTCCAGCCGATGAACCGATGCAGCCCGCCGAACTTCCCGACGATATCCAGCCCCGGCCGCAGGAACAGGTGAAAGGTGTTGCCCAGGATGATCTCGGCACCGACCTCGGTGATGTCGCGCGGCGTCATCGCCTTGACCGAGCCATAGGTACCCACCGGCATGAATGCCGGTGTCTCCACCGTGCCACGGGCAAACGTCAGCCGGCCGCGGCGCGCGGCACCGTCGGTGGCAAACAGATCGAATTTCATGGCAGTCATCCGCCCAGTTTAGCGGCTGCGGCCACTCAGGCGCCGTGCGGCAGAATCAGCATCGCGTCGCCGTAGGAGAAAAACCGGTAGCGTTGCTCGACCGCATGACGATAGGCATCGAGCATGAACTCGCGCCCCGCCAGCGCCGATACCAGCATCAGCAGGGTCGACTGCGGCAGGTGGAAGTTGGTCAGCAAGCCATCGACGCTGCTGAAACGGTAGCCGGGAAAAATGAAGATCTGCGTCTCACCGGCGAACGGGTGCAGCTGGCCATTCTTGCTGGCGCTCTCCAGTGCCCGCACCACGGTCGTGCCGACCGCGATCACCCGGCCACCGTTGGCGCGGGCGCGGCGGATCTGGCCGATCAGATGGGCACCGACATTGAGCCACTCCCGGTGCATCCGATGATCACGCAGATCGTCCGTGCGCACCGGCTGGAACGTGCCAGCACCCACGTGCAGCGTGACGTAGCCGAAATCGACGCCACGCTCGCGCAGCGCCGCCAGCATCGCCTGATCGAAATGCAGGCCCGCAGTGGGCGCAGCCACCGCGCCGGGCTCGCGGGCGAACACGGTCTGGTAGCGCTCGGTGTCGCTGGCATCGGCCTGCCGCTCGATATAGGGCGGCAGCGGCATCTCGCCAAGCTTGAGCAAGAGCTTCTCCAACGGTTCGGGCGCCTCGAAGCGCAGCCGGAAGAACCCCTCGTCGCGCCCCAGCACCAGCGCGTGACTGCCGTCGGCCAGCTCGATGCGGGCCCCTTCCTTCGGCTTCTTGCTGACGCCGAGCTGGACGGTCGCCTCGTGCGCACCGGTGACCCGTTCGATCAGGATCTCCACCTCGCCGCCCGTGCTCTTGCGTCCGTGCAGTCGCGCCGGCAGCACACGCGTGTCGTTGAACACCAGCAGGTCGCCGGCACGCAGCAGCTCGGGCAATTCGCGAAACATCCGGTCCTGGCGCGTGTCGGCAGCCACGTCCAGCAGCAACATGCGACTGGCCGAACGCTCCGGCAGCGGCGCCTGCGCGATCAGCTCGGGCGGCAGTTCAAAATCGAAATCGGACTTCTTCAAGAGGCTCGGCCAGCGGGCGGAAACAGCGCATTATCCCGCACAGTGTGCGAGCTGACATGCTCTGCGTGGTCGAGGCGAGTAATCCCGAATATCGCATCACGACGAACCAGCCTGGACAAGCGGTAGTTTCGCTGCCGGCTTCAAGCAGGAGGAGCGCCCCTTGGATGTCGAGGTAACGACCGATCCCACGCCGAATGACCTGGCTGTTCCGAACCAGGGCATCCAAGCCTGCAACCGGCACGCTGTCCCCGGCTTTCCGGAGGTCTCCGAGGAGCTACGCCTCGCAGTACTTGCCGGAACACCGCCCGCCAGTCGGCCGCAGAAGCACGGCCTCATGCCGGAAGGCACCATGCACAACCACCGCGTGGTGGGCGGCGAACCGCGCGACGTCCTGACGTTCCCGGTACGGATCAATCCAAGCAACAGGCCGATCGCGGTGCTCTTGCCCGCCCCGTTGGGGCCGAGCAGGGCCAGCAGTTCGCCACGCTGAAGCTGCAGATCCGCGCCATCCAGCGCGACCACGCTGCCGCAGCGTTTCAGCACGTGGGTGAGACGAGCAACGACGGTGGCGCATCGCACACGGCAAGGTTTTCCCTGGCCTTGCAAAGTAGTCAGATCAACACCTTGTACCCACTCATCGCGGGTGACAGCCGGGACGCAGGGGGTACCGGTGACCCATGCCGGCGCGTTATCCTAAGCGGATGATTTGACGCGCCCAGCCCTGACCTGATGTCCCGGGCGGGTGCGTCACACTGGAATCCATGGTCCTGCGCGGTTTCCAGCTCGCGATGTCTGCGCACATCGCCACCGGCCTGCCTTGCTCTGGGTGCAAGGCGCCAACGTTTCCTAGGGAGAATAGTCATGGGTGTGATCAATCAGCTGCGCGAACTGCGTGAATTCGGCGGTACGCCGCGAACCACTGGCCTGGACGACGCCAGCATCGAGCGCATGGCTGCGGCTGATCCCTTGCTCACCCAGGCGATCACCGAAGCGGTGGCGCGCCATCGCGAGCTGCGGTCGGACCTGGGCGATTTCCTGAAGCTGGACGAAAGCGAGCAGCTGGCGCAGGCGCAGGCCGGCTTCGTCAATTTCTACCCGGACGATGCGATCAATCCGTATATCGCTGCGGCGGCACGCGGACCGTGGATCGTCACGCTGAAAGGTGCCGTCGTGCATGATAACGGCGGCTACGGCATGCTGGGTTTCGGTCACAACGATCAGGCCATCCTCGACGTATTGAGTCGGCCGCAGGTGATGGCCAACGTGATGTCACCGAGCATTTCGCAGCTGCGCTTCAGCGCTGCGATGAACCAGGAACTGGGCCGCAGCCGCGCCGGCAACCCTTACGCGCGCTACCTGTGCCTGAATTCGGGCTCGGAGTCGGTGTCGCTGGCCTGCCGCATCGCCGACGTCAACGCGAAGCTGATGACCGATACCGATGGCCGCTACGCCGGCCGCACGATCAAGCGGCTGGCGGTCAAGGGCGCGTTCCATGGCCGCACCGACAGGCCGGCGCTCTACTCGGATTCCAGCCGCAAGGCCTACGAGCAGCATCTGGCCAGTTACCGGCATGAGGAGTCGCTGATTACCGTGGCGCCGTATGACGTGGCCCAACTCGAGGCGGCGTTCGCCGACGCCGACAAGCACGGCTGGTTCATCGAGGCGATGTTCCTGGAACCCGTGATGGGTGAAGGCGACCCGGGCCGTGCGGTAACTCCGGAGTTCTACACGGCAGCGCGCACCCTGACCGAAGCCCATGGCACCTTGCTGCTGGTCGACTCGATCCAGGCCGGCCTGCGCGCACATGGCGTGCTGTCGATCACCAGCTATCCGGGTTTCGAGAAGCTGCCTGCCCCGGACATGGAAACCTTCTCCAAGGCACTCAATGGCGGCCAGTATCCGCTGTCGGTGCTGGCCGTTACCGAACGCACCGCACAGCTCTACCGCAAAGGCATCTACGGCAACACGATGACCGCAAATCCGCGCGCGCTGGACGTGGCGCTGGCCACGCTGGACGAGTTGAGCGACGAGGTGCGAAGCAACATCCGCGAGCGCGGCAAGGAATTCGTCGACAAGCTCAATGCGCTGAAGAACGAACTGGGCGGCCTGATCACCAAGGTCCAGGGTACCGGCCTGCTGTTTTCCTGCGAGCTGGCACCGGAATACAAATGCTACGGCGCCGGTTCGACCGAGGAATACATGCGCGAGCGCGGCATGGGCGTGATCCACGGCGGCGTCAACTCGCTGCGCTTCACCCCCCATTTCAACGTCACCAGCGCCGAGGTGGATCTGGTGGTGGCGAACGTACGCAAGGCGTTGCTGGAAGGTCCCCGCAAGGCCAAGGCCGAAGCCGCCTGAGCTGCCGGCAGCGGCGACGCTTGACGCGTCGCCGCTGCCAAGTACTGCCTGAATGTCAGGCTATGCCTACTCCAGGGCACTGGTGAGCGGGCATAGACTGGTCGCGCCGGCACTTGCCGGTCATCCAGGAAGGACTCAACGATGTCGATATCACTACGTGTACTGGCTTTCAGCGTTGCCTTGGCCATGGCCGGCGCCACCTTCGCAGCGGTGCCACAGACCCACACCGCCACCCCGCCGGTAAAGACGGCCAAGACACGCACCCCGCAGCAGCAACGCATGGTGAACTGCAACAAGCAGGCCACCGGCAAGAAGGGCGACGAGCGCAAGGCCTTCATGCGCTCCTGCCTCAGGAGCAAGACGGCTGTGGCATCCGCCACACCTACGGCCAGGCAAGCTCGGCATGACAAGATGAAACACTGCAAGGCCGACGCCAAGGCCAAGGCGCTCACCGGTGCCGACCGCAAGACATTCGTGAGCGGCTGCCTGAAAGGCACCAGCACGCCCACCGCGCCATAAGCGACAAACCGCTTGCCCTGTGCACGCATGCTGCGGCGTGCGGGCACAGGGCAACGTCGTTAAGCTCTCCGACTGTCGCCGCGCCTCACGCCGCCACAGGGAGACAATCCGCCATGAAGATCGTCGAAGTGCGCCATCCGCTGATCCAGCACAAGCTCGGCCTTATGCGCCGGGCCGGCATCAGCACCAAGGAGTTCCGCGAACTGACCTGCGAGGTCGCCACGCTGCTCACCTATGAGGCCACCAAGGATCTGGAAACCACCTTCGAGCAGATCAGCGGCTGGGCCGGGCCGCTGCAGGTGCAGCGGATCAAGGGCAAGAAAATCACCATCGTGCCGATCCTGCGCGCCGGACTGGGCATGCTGCCCGGCGTACTGGACATGATTCCCTCGGCCAAGGTCAGCGTGGTCGGCGTGCAGCGCGACGAGCAGACACTGCAGCCGATCCCCTACTACGAAAAACTCAGCGGTCGCATGGACGAGCGCACCGCACTGATCGTCGATCCGATGCTGGCCACCGCCGGCACCCTGATCGCCGTCGTCGACATGCTGAAGGCCGCCGGCTGCAAACGCATCAAGGGATTGTTCCTGGTTGCCGCACCGGAAGGACTCAAGCGCGTGGTAAAAGCACATCCGGATGTCGAGATCTTCACCGCAGCGATCGACGAGCGGCTGAACGAAAACGGCTACATCCTGCCGGGGCTGGGCGATGCCGGCGACAAGATATTCGGTACCAAGCAGCCATTTTCAGACGGCTGAATCATGCAACCCGGCGCCCGAAGCGGTCAGTCGCTTCGATCAGCTGATGCAGGTTGCCCGGCTCGAACGCCGAGTGTCCGGCATCCTGCACGATGTGCAGATCGGCCTCGGGCCACACGCGATGCAGATCCCATGCGCTGCGCATCGGG
The DNA here is from genome assembly GCA_026193555.1 of Rhodanobacter sp. Classification (GTDB taxonomy): domain Bacteria; phylum Pseudomonadota; class Gammaproteobacteria; order Xanthomonadales; family Rhodanobacteraceae; genus Rhodanobacter. Next base: position 3,252 of record JAPHUU010000075.1, on the reverse strand, counting down.
CAGACCACGTCGTAGCGCCCCTGCACGATCACCGCCGGAATGTTCCGGATTCGATCCACATTGCGCAACAACTGATCGTCCTGGGCGAAAAAACCCCGGTTGACGAAGTAGTGGCACTCGATACGGGCGAAGGCCAGCGCGAATTCGTCTTCTGCGCTGGAAGCAATGTGCGAGGTGTCCTGCCACAGGAAGCTGGTCGCACCTTCCCACACCGACCAGGCGCGGGCGGCGTCGACACGGGTCTTCGCATCGGCGCTGGTCAGCCGCCGGTAGTAGGCATCCATCATGTCACCGCGTTCGGCCTCGGGTATCGCGGCCAGATAGGTCTCCCAGGCGTCAGGATAGATGGCATCGCAGCCGCCCTGGTAGAACCACTCAAGCTCCCGCCGGCGCAGCATGAAGATCCCGCGCAACACCAGTTCGGTCGCCCGGTCCGGATGCGTCTGTGCGTAGGCCAACGCCAGCGTGGAGCCCCACGAGCCGCCGAAGACCTGCCAGCGATCGATCGCCAGGTGGTCTCGCACGCGCTCGATGTCGGCGACCAGATCCCAGGTGGTATTGTCCGTCAGCTCCGCGTGCGGCGTGGACTTGCCACAGCCACGCTGGTCGAACAGCACGATGCGATAGATCGCCGGGTCGAAAAAGCGCCGGCATTTCGCGTTGGTGCCGCCACCCGGCCCACCGTGCAGGAACACCACCGGCTTACCGTGCGGGTTGCCGCTCTGCTCGTAGTACAGCGTGTGCAGCGGCGAGACCCTCAGGAACCCGCTGTCGAACGGCTCGATTTCGGGATACAGCGAGCGGAGTTCCTGCGCCATGACGGCCCCTGTGTGTGCAAAAGGATCGGCCGCGAAGACTAGCACGAGACGCGGGATCGCTCGTACTCAGATATCCGCAAACAGCTTGCCGGGATTGAGAATGCGGTTGGGGTCGAATACCTGTCGCACGCCCCGCATCAGCAGGATTTCCGCCGCGCTGCGGGTGCCTTCCAGATAGGCTCGCTTGACCAGTCCGATACCGTGTTCGGCCGAGATGCTGCCGCCATGACGGCGCAAGGTGTCCGACAGCAGGCGGGTCACATGCTCGCACTGGGCGATGAACCCCTCCTCGCTCTGTTCATCCGGACGCAGCACATTGATATGCAGGTTGCCGTCGCCGATATGGCCGAACCACACCACCTCGATCTGCGGGTACTCCCGCGCCAGCAAGGCCTGCATGTCCTGCAGGAACGCCGGTACCGCACTGACCCGCACCGACACGTCATTCTTGTACGGTCGCCACGGCGCCAGGCTTTCGGTGATGCCCTCGCGCAGACGCCACAAGGCCGCCGACTGGGCCTCGCTCTGGGCGATCACGCCATCGCAAACCCAGCCCTGTTCCAGAGCCTGCTCGAATGCCACCAGAGCGCCCTGCTGCGCCTGTTCGTCGACCGCATCGAACTCGGTGACCACGTAATAGGGGTAATCACCATCGATGGCGCGCTGCGCACCGTGCTCCACCACATGAGCCAGGGCCTTGTCGGTGAAGAACTCGAATGCCTGCAGGGACAAGCGGGCACGGAACAGCTCGAATACCTGCATCAGGGCTTCCATGTCGGGCAGGGCCAGCAGCATGACCTGCGATGGCAGCGGTGGGTCGGTCAGTTTCAGCGTGGCCTCGACCACGATGCCCAGAGTACCCTCCGAGCCGATCATCAATTGACGGAAATCGTAACCGCTGGAGTTCTTGATCAGGCCACGATTCAGATCGAGCAACTCGCCGTTGCCCGCCACGACCTTCAACCCGGCGACCCATTCCCGTGTATTGCCGTAGCGGATCACCCGGATGCCACCCGCGTTGGTCGCAATGTTGCCGCCAATCGAGCATGAGCCGCGCGCTGCAAAATCCACCGGATAGGCCAACTCGTACCCGCGCGCCACCTCGTGCACCGCTTGCAGCGTGATGCCGGCCTGCACGCTGAGGGTCCGGTCGACGGCGTTGAAGTCCAGCACCCGGTTCATCCGCTCCAGGCTCAGCACCAGCTCACCCTTGGCGGCCACCGCACCACCGGACAAACCGGTGCGGCCGCCGGAAGGCACGATCGCCACACTCTTCTCATTGGCCCAACGCACGATCGCCTGCACTTCCTCGATGGTCGACGGCAAGGCAATCGCCAGCGGCGCCGGCGTCCAGCGACGGGTCCAGTCACGGCCGTAATGCTCCAGGTCGCCCGGCGCGACGAGCAATCGAAGTTCAGGCAGGCAGCGTGCCAATTCGGCGAGACGGACGTCGGTCATGCAGGACTCCAGGGAATGGGCACAGCCTGCCATCCGCACTCCGTCGCGTCCAGTGTTGCGATGCCGCAAATCGCTTCGGGCTCTGGCATAGTAGGCGCTTCCCTTCCCTAGCCAGGCGTCGATTCATGGAAACCTCCTACCCAAGACAGGACATCAAGGTCTTGCTGCTCGAAGGCATCAGCGCCAGCGCGGTCGACAGCTTCCACCGCGCCGGTTACAGCAATGTCGAGCTGCACGCCAAGTCGCTGCCCGAGGCGGAACTCCAACGGCGCATCGCCGATGCTCATATCGTCGGCATCCGCTCGCGCACGCAACTGACTGACGAGGTGCTGGCGCAGGGCAAGCGCCTGCTCGCCGTGGGCTGCTTCTGCATCGGCACCAACCAGGTGGATCTGACCGCTGCCAGGAAGCTTGGCGTGCCGGTGTTCAATGCCCCCTATTCCAACACCCGCAGCGTGGCCGAACTGGTGATCGCCGAAGCGATCATGCTGTTGCGCGGCATCCCGCAAAAGAACGCAGTGTGCCATCGCGGCGGCTGGACCAAATCGGCCAGCGGCAGTTTCGAAACCCGCGACAAGGTGCTCGGCATCGTCGGCTACGGCCACATCGGCACCCAGGTCGGCGTGCTGGCCGAAAGCATGGGCATGCGGGTGATCTTTCACGACATCGAAACGAAACTCTCGCTGGGCAATGCGCGCGCGGTTTCCAGCCTCGACGAACTGCTGGAGCGTGCCGACGTCGTCACCCTGCACGTCCCGGAGACCCCGGCCACCCAGATGATGATCAGGAGCGAGCAGCTGGCCCGGATGCGCAGCGGTGCGATGCTGATCAACGCGTCGCGTGGCAGCGTGGTGGACATCGAGGCGCTGGCTGCGGCACTCAAGGAGGGACGCCTTGCCGGCGCCGCGGTCGACGTGTTCCCGGCCGAGCCCAAGGGCAATGGCGATGCGTTCGTCTCACCGCTGGTCGGCATGGA
>JAPHUU010000202.1 GCA_026193555.1 Rhodanobacter sp. | reverse complement strand
GCGCGCCCTCTCCAGATCGTCCACGGTCTCGAACAGAGGCGCGATATCCAAAGGCACATTCTGCAACGCAGGATGACTTGCTCCCTTCTCCCCCTCGGGGAGAAGGTGGCCCGCAGGGCCGGATGAGGGGCGGGTGCTCGCCGCGATGCCGATCGAAGCTCGCTCATCGGAAGCCTCTCCGCCAGCGTGTCCCCTCACCCCAGCCCTCTCCCCGGAGGGGAGAGAAGGTGATTCAGTGAGCCCGCCATAGCGCGCCAACGCCATTACCGCCAGCACGTCGGCGGCGGTTCGCGCCATGCTGATGATGTACAGCCCGATCGCCCCCGCGCCGTACTGCCCGCGGGCATCGCGCAGCGCGTGGAAAACCGCACGCATGGTGACCGCGTTCTCGTCGTTGCTGCCGCTGAATGCCTGGCTGCCGCTGGCATAGGGCTGCAGACGGCGCGCACGCTCCTCGGGCCCACGCTCGAGCCACGCCGGGTCGGCCTGCAGCGCGGCCAGTGCATCGTCGTGCACGCGCGAATCCTGACGTACGTCCAGACGCGCCAGATGCAGGCCGAAGGTGCGCACGCGACGGATCAGTCGCTGCACGGCGTAGGCACCGGCATGCAGGCCGCGGTGATCGAGCAGGCTGTCGCTGATCAGCTGCAGGTCGCCGAGCAGCTCGCCAACCGTGGCGTAGCCTTCGGCATGCGCATCGTCCAGGCTGGCCTCGAGACGCGCACCGATCAGGGTCAGCAGACAGCGGTAGGGCATGTCGGCATGCCGCGGGCGGATTTTTGCGGCCGCCAGCGGAAAGCGCGCGCGGTAGTCCGCCAGGCGTTGCAGCAAGGTCGCGTTGACCACCACGCGACTCTCGGTCTGGCTGAGCAGGCGCGCCAGCCCTGCCACGTCGGCCAGGTAGTGCTCGATCACCTGGGCACGCTGGGTGGCCAGGCTGGCGGCGATGGTGTCCGCGCCCACATTCGGATTGCCGTCCATGTCACCACCCACCCAGGTGGCGAAGCCGAGCAGTTGCGGCGGCGTCATGGCCACGCCATAGACGGACTGCAGGGCCTCGGCCAGTGACTCGTACAGTGCGGGCACGATGCGATAGATCGTGTTGGCCAGGTAGAAGCCGACGTGATGATGTTCGTCCTGCACCGTGGGCCGCACCGGCGAAGCCTCCGCGGTCTGCCAGCCCGAGGACAACGCCATGAAGATGCGGTCATCGTCCTCCTTGCGCTCCTGCGGCGTGCGGGTGGGGTCGAAGTTGTCGACCAGCGCGCGCACGATCGCCTGCTCCTTCTCCAGCAGCGAGCGACGCACCGCCTCGGTCGGGTGCGCGGTGAACACCGGCTCGATCCACATCTGCTCCAGCAGGCCGAGCAATTCGTCGGGTCGCACACCCTGCGCCTTCAGCTTGCCCAGCACGTCGAGCAGCGACTCGGGCTGTGGCGCGCTGTCCTCACGCTGGTAGTCGCGACGACGGCGGATGCGGTGCACCCGTTCGGCCGTGTTCACCGCCTGGAAATAGGTGGCGAACGCGCGCGCCAGCGCTTCGGCATGTGCGGCATCCAGACCGGCCAGCGAATCGGCCAGATCGCCGACCGATGCGCCTTCACGGCGGCGCCGGATCGCGGCGGTACGCACCTGCTCGACCCGATCGAGGAATGCCGGACTGTCCTGCTCGGCCAGCATCTGACCGACCATCGCGCCGAGTCGCCCCACGTCATCGCGCAACGGCCCGTCGGGCGGGAGATAATCGACTTCGTGCTTGGGTTCCATCAACGGGTTCCGGTGCGTGATCAAGCCTCCAGCCTACCGAATTGCGGGGCCGAGCAGGCATCCCATTGCATCTACCGCTACAATCAGCCGCTTGTACTGCCCGCCGAGGGGCGCTGCGACCGTTCGTGATTGCGGTTCCGACCGCAACTGCCTGCACCGTCTGGTGCCGGCCGATCACCAGAAACGGCCAGGCTCGGCGCGGCACGTTCCACAACGGCGCCCGGTTGCTTGACGCGAAGTGATTCGCAACGAACCGGAGAAAGGCATGAACGCTGTAAGCAAAGAAACCGTCACCCACGATTACAAGATCGCCGACATCACGCTGGCCGACTTCGGCCGCAAGGAACTGGACATCGCCGAGCACGAGATGCCGGGCTTGATGTCGATCCGCAAGAAATACGCCGCCGCGCAGCCGTTGAAGGACGTGCGCGTGACCGGCTCGCTGCACATGACGATCCAGACCGCGGTGCTGATCGAGACGCTGAAGGACATCGGCGCCGATGTGCGCTGGGCCTCGTGCAACATCTTCTCGACCCAGGATCACGCCGCCGCCGCGATCGCCG
>JAPHUU010000037.1 GCA_026193555.1 Rhodanobacter sp. | reverse complement strand
GGAACGGGGAACGGGGAACGCCTGGCCTGGCGCAAGCGTGAGCCTGCTGCTCTGCCTTGGCTTCTCAAAAGTCCGCCCCTGGTACCGAGTACTCCAAGCCGCGCCTCGGCTTCATGTTCCCCGTTCCCCGTTCCCCGTTCCCCGCGTCTTGTCCTTGTACCGGCACAGGTCGCGAATCACGCAGTGCGGGCAATCGGGTTTGCGTGCCTTGCACACGTAGCGACCGTGCAGGATCAGCCAGTGGTGGGCGTCCTGCCTGAATTCGGCCGGGATCACCTTGACCAGTTTGTCTTCGACCGTGCGCACGTCCTTGCCGGGCGCCAGGCCGGTGCGGTTGGCGACGCGGAAGATGTGGGTGTCGACTGCGATCGTCGGCTCGCCGAAGGCGGTGTTGAGCACCACGTTTGCGGTCTTGCGGCCGACGCCGGGCAGCGCCTCCAGCGCCTCGCGGCTGCGCGGCACCTCGCCGCCATGCTGCTCGATCAGTCGCAGGCTCAGCGAGATCACGTTCTTCGCCTTGGTGTTGAACAGGCCGATCGTGCTGATGTGGCGCCTCAGCGCTTCCTCGCCCAGGTCGAGCATCGCCTGCGGCGTGTTGGCGATCGGGTACAACTTCTTTGTCGCCTTGTTGACGCCGACGTCGGTGGCCTGGGCAGACAGCACTACCGACACCAGCAGTTCGAACGGGGTGCTGTAGGCGAGTTCGGTGGTGGGATGCGGATCGAGTTCGCGCAAACGACGGAACAACTCGATCACGTCTGCGCGCTTCACGGTTTCAGCGCCGGCTGTTTCGCCCTGGCACGGGCCAGCGCTTCCAGTACCGGGTTGCTCTGAGCTTCGCCCGCCTCGACCGCGACCTTGCGGGCGGCCAGCTCCGCCTCGCGCTGCAGACGTTCACCGGTCAGCCGCGTCTCGCGCCGCTGGAAGTGCGCGCGGGCTGTGTCGGCGTGCGCCATGTCCATGTGCGATTGAGGCATCGGCAGCAGTTCGATGCAGTCGACCGGGCACGCGGGCACGCACAGCTCGCAGCCGGTGCAGTCGTCGGCGATCACCGTGTGCATCAGCTTCGAGGCGCCCACGATCGCATCCACCGGGCAGGCCTGGATGCACTTGGTACAGCCGATGCAGTCGACCTCGATGATGCGCGCCAGTGTGCGCGGCTTCTCGATGCCGTGCTCGGGATCGAGAGGCAGGATCGGTCGCTGCAGCAGCTCCGCCAGTTTCGCGATGCCTGCAGAACCACCGGGCGGACACTGGTTGATCTGCGCCTCGCCACGCGTGATCGCCTCGGCATACGGCCGGCAGCCGTGGTAGCCGCACTGCTCGCATTGGGTTTGTGGCAGCAGCGCGTCTATCTGCGCCGCCAGCGTGGAAGTTTCGGTCGCCATATGTGCCATATTGTGGCGCAATGCGGCCCGCAATCGATGGCTTGAAGTGGCACTGTCCGCCATTACTTCTTGCTGCGGTGACCTGGATGGCACCGCCGATATCGGCGATCCGGCGCGATTACCGAAGGAGTCATGCATGCCCAGTAACGACTGCAACATCGCCACACTCGCCGAGAAAGCCGAGCCGGTCGTGCCGGAGAAACGCTCGCCGCAGATCGAGGAACGCCTGTTCAAGGCGCGCACCATCCTGATTTACGGCAGCATCGATCAGAAGCTGGCCGAGCGCGTCACCGCACGCATGCTGGCCCTGCAATACGAAAGCGATGATCCGATCACCATCTTCATCAACAGCCAGGGTGGCCACGTCGAGTCCGGTGACACCATCTACGACATGATCAAGTTCGTGAAGCCGGAGGTGCGCATCGTCGGCACCGGCTGGGTCGCCAGCGCGGGTGCCTTGATTTACGCGGCGGTCAAGCGCGAGAACCGTTTCAGTCTGCCCAACACTCGCTTCCTGCTGCACCAACCCTCCGGCGGCGCCGGCGGCTCGGCTAGCGAGATCGAGATCCATGCGCGCGAGATCATTCGCATGCGCAAGCGCCTCAACGAGATCTTCGCGCGCGAAACGGGGCAGACTTACGAGCGCATTGCCACGGACACCGAGCGCGATTACTGGATGTCGGCCGAAGATGCCAAGATCTACGGCCTCGTGGGCAAGATCATTCAGAGCGCCAGCGAGCTGGTTTGATGGATCCGCTGCGCTGAACAAGCCCCCCCGTGTGCGGGGGGGCTTGCATGGTGCGGCGACTACCTGACGGTGGCGCCCGGCTTGGCGCTCTGGTCGGCGTGGAGCAGAAACAGGTCGCTGCCGCCGTCGCCTGCCGACAGGATCATCCCTTCGGACAGGCCGAAGCGCATCTTGCGCGGGGCGAGGTTGGCGATGAACACCACGTTGCGGCCGACCAGCTTTTCCGGTTCGCCGTAGGCGGCGCGGATGCCGGAGAAGATCTGCCGCGTGCCCAGCGGGCCGCCGTCCAACTCGAAGCGCAGCAGCTTGTCGGAGCCTTCGACGAATTCGCAGGCAATCACCTTGCCGATGCGCAGGTCGAGCTTGGCGAAGTCGTCGATGCCGATCATGGCGGTGTCGGTGCTGGCAGTGGTGGTCTCGCTCATGGGCTTGCTGGATTCCCTGGGTTTCTTGAGCGGTGCGGGTGCGGCTTCGGCGGGGCCGCCCAGTGATTCCTTCGAGGCCTCGACCATCGCCTCGATGAACTTGGGATCGATGCGGCCCAGCAGCGGCTCGAACGCCTGGATGGTGTGATCGTGAAGTTCGCGTCGTGCATCCTCGAAGTCGGTGATCGGCGCGGCGAGGAACTTCTCGGCGGCAGCCACGGTGGCCGGCAGCACGGGCTTCAGCACGCCGGACAGCAGCCGGAACGCGTTGAGGGCGAACGAGCAGACCTGCTGCAGTTCCGCGCGACGGGCATTGTCCCTGGCCATGACCCACGGCGCCTTCTCGGCAATGTAGCCGTTCACCAGGTCGGCCATCAGCACAAACTTGCGTGTCACCTCGGCAAACTCACCTTCTTCGTAAAGCCGGGGTACGTCATCGTAGTGCGATTGCAGCACCCGCCAGAGTTCGGATTGCTCGGCATCGAAACGGCCCGCCAACTTGCCATGGAAGAACTTGTGCACGAAGCCGGCGGTGCGGCTGGCGATGTTCACCCACTTGCCGATCAGGTGCGAGTTGACGCGTTCCTCGAAGGCCTTCAGGTCGAGATCCACGTCGACCGGCGCGGCGCTGAGCATGGTGGCGAAGTAGTAGCGCAGGAATTCCGGATGGATGCCGGCATCGAGGTAGGTGCGCGCCTGGATGAAGGTGCCGCGCGACTTCGACATCTTGGCGCCGTTCACTGTCAGGTAACCGTTGACGTGCAGCGCGGTCGGAGTGCGGAAGCGGGCGCCATGCAGCATCGCCGGCCAGAACAGGCCGTGGAAGTTGATGATGTCCTTGCCGATGAAATGGTGCATCTCTGCGGTGCTGTCGGGGCCGAGGAAATCGTCGAACTTCAGGCCGGTGCGGTCGCACAGCGCCTTGAAGCTGGCCAGATAGCCGACCGGCGCGTCCAGCCACACATAGAAGAACTTGCCCGGTGCGTCGGGGATCGGAAAGCCGAAGTAGGGCGCGTCGCGTGAGATGTCCCAGTCCTTCAGGCCGCCGTCCAGCCATTCCTTCAGCTTGGCCACCACGCCGCTGTTGGCCACCGGTGCGCCTGCGGTGAACTTGCCGCCGAACCAGTCGCGCAGCAGCGACTCGAACTTGGAGAGCTCGAAGAAGTAGTGCTCCGAATCGCGCAGTACCGGCGCGGCGCCGGACATCACCGAGGTCGGGTCGATCAGGTCGGTTGGCGCATAGGTGGCGCCGCAGTTCTCGCAGTTGTCGCCGTACTGGTCCGGCGTGCCGCACTTGGGGCAGGTGCCCTTGATGTAGCGGTCGGGAAGGAACATCGCCTTCTCGGGATCGAACAGCTGCTGGATGCTCCGTTTGGCAATGAAGCCGCCGTCGCGCAGCCGCGTGTAGATCAGCGAAGCCAGCTCGCGGTTCTCGTCCGAATGGGTGGTGTGGTAATGGCTGAAACTGAAATGGAAGTCGCTGAAATCCGCCTCGTGGCCGGTACGGACTCCGTCGATGAAGGCCTCCGGCGACATGCCGGCCTTCTCCGCCGCCAGCATGATCGGCGTGCCGTGGGCATCGTCGGCGCTGACAAAGTACACCTCGTTGCCGCGCATGCGTTGTGCGCGCACCCAGATGTCGGTCTGGATGTAGCCCAGCATGTGACCCAGGTGCAGCGGGCCATTGGCATAGGGCAGGGCGTGGGTGACGAGCAGACGACGACGCATGGTGGGCTACATTCCGGAATGACTGCGCATTATGGCATGGCCGTCCAAATCTCCGGGCGGTCCGTCGCGCCACCCGCACAACGAAAAAGCGCGCCGAAGCGCGCTTTCGGATCGGTGCCGCGGGGACGGTCAGGGTTGCCGTTCCCACACCTGATTTCGACCGAGCCATGAGAAGCCGATGTAGCCGCGAACCTTGAGCTTGCTGCCGCCATCCATCATTTTCAGGCTGACCTTGTAGACCTTGCCGGACTTCGGGTCGAGGATCTTGCCGCCATCCCACACGTCGTCGTCCTTGCTGACGCCCCACATGATGTTCATGCCCTCGACCGGCTTGTCCTTGCGATCGCCATCGCACTTCTTGCACAGCGCGGGGTCGCCGTCGCGGGCGATGTCCTCGGGGGAGCGGTTCAGCAGCTTGACGACGTGCGCCTGCAGCTCGCCGTTGCTTTCGGTGATCTCCACGATCGACTTGGCCATGTGGGTTTCGTCGTCGATCGTCTTCCAGGTGCCGACCGGGGTGTTGTTGGCGGCGAATGCCGCGCCCGCTGCCAGCAGCAGGCCGGTGGCGAGGGTGAGACGGATTGCTTGCTTCATGGTGATCCTCCCGTACGAATGCGTATGGACGGAGACTGGCGAGGATTGTGGCGGGCGTCAAGCTGCATTGCGCCAACCTGGATCTGCCGGCGCCGACAGGCTCGGCGGGGCGATCGCCCACTGATCTCCATCAGCCTTCGCGGCCAGGCCAGCTGCCATAATGGACAGTCTCCACCGATAACCCGAGCCGACATGACACAGGTGAATGAAGCCATGGTGCGCCAGATCCTTGGCCAGCTGATCGATACCCATACCGGTGCGCCGCTGGTCGATGCCGTTCGCGCGGTCGGGGTGGATGGCGCGAAGGTGTCGGTGGATCTGCAGCTGGGCTATCCGGCGGCCAGCGTGCTCGATGGCGTGCGTCTGCGCATCGGGCAGGCGCTGCAGGCCGACCCGGCCATCGCGTAGATCGGAAGAGC